>NZ_VOXR01000109.1:0-1939 GCF_013420645.1 Acinetobacter sp. C15 | reverse complement strand
CCCATCTTCTTAGGGTTTGGATGGAAACACCCAGTGTTTTAGCTGCAACGCCAATACTAACATATCTATTCATTTGTATATAATAATATAGAAATAAGTAGATTTCAATTAGCAGTTATTAACCCTCACCAAAAGGCTGGGTCACTGTGACTTCAGGCAGGGTAGTAGCGACTTTTGCCGCAAGTGGATGCAAAGCCATACGCAATTTAGGTTGAAGGGCACTTTGTGGATAATGCTGAAATTATCCACAATTTACCAGGCTAATGTGGATACTTTAAGACGAGCAGCTGACCATCACTTCAGGCACATCGCTTGGCAGCGGCGCTAAATCTTCCGGTTTTTCCAGCGCAGTCTGTCGGGTATAGGGTTGACTGAGCAGGCGAAATAAACGCTCGACTTCAGAAAAATCATCCCGCTCGGCCAGTTCAATTGCTTTTTGCGCCATATGGTTGCGCAGGATGTAATGCGGATTGACGGCGGTCATGGCGGCATCCAGTTCATCGGTATCCTGATGTTCACGAATACGCTCATATTGCGTCAGGAAGGCTTCAAACTGACGACGGTCTAAGCAATCATCTTTAATCGCTTCATAGTCTTTATGTTGCAGGCGAATAAAGCTTTGGGTGTAGTCCAGCTGTTCGCTTTGCAAGATTCTTAAAAAAGCCATCGCGCAGTCAAAGCTGTCTTTATGGAAGCTGGGTAAGCCCATTTTCTGGTTTAAGCCATGCTTGTAGTGTTCCAGGAAGGTCGGTTCAAAATGAGTTAAACATTGAGCCAGATCTGTTTTCCATTGCTCCTGGTCATCGTCTGCGGGACAAAGCGGAATCAGGTTGTTCAGCCAGGTCCACAAGTTCCAGTGCCCAATACTCGGCTGTTGCTGATAGGTATAACGTCCCTGATAATCGGAATGGTTGTTGATCCAGTTCGGGCGAAAGCGCTCCATAAAACCGTAAGGACCAAAATCTAGGGTAGAGCCGGTGATATTTAAATTATCGGTATTCATTACCCCATGGGCAAAGCCGACCAGCTGCCATTGGGCAATCATCACTGCAGTACGCTGCACCACCTGCGTGGCAAAAGCTAAAACAGGCTGCTCGGCCTTCAGACATTCCGGATAATGCCATTCGATACATTTCTGGGTAAATTCAGGCAGTAAATCTGGCTGATATTGATTGATCCATTCAAAATGCCCCAGCCGAATATGACAGTCCGAGGTACGTAACATCATTGCACCCGGTTCCAGTTTTTCACGCTGTACCCCTTGGGTGGATGAAGTAAATCCCACGGTATTACTGGAAGGTACGCCCAAGGCATTTAAGGCATGACCGGCCAGATATTCACGAATCACCGAGCGTAACACCGCGCGACCATCGCCCATCCGTGAATAAGGGGTAGCACCGGCACCTTTTAAATGCAGATCAATGGTCTGCTGATGCTGGTCAACAATCTGGGCAATCAGTAAACCACGTCCATCACCGAGCTGACCGGCCCATTGCCCGAATTGATGCCCGGCATAAACCATGGCCAACGGCGGAAATTCAGCAAATGTTTTCTGGCCGCTACAGATTTCGACCCACTGTGCTTTGTCTTCATTTGACCATTGCAGTTCATCGGCCAGTGCTGCATTGAAATGCCCGGCTTTGGCGCCTTTTAAAGGCAGCGGTTGTTGCTGGTTATACAGACGGGAAGGCAGGGTAGGATAGCGCGAGTTAAATTGCATTGCAGAACAGCCATTCAGAACAGGCCTTCACTATAACAAACTTGGCTGGAGAAAAGTGTCGTGTTTCCGAATAGAAAAAGCCTCCATCAGGATAATGCCAGTCAGTTAAGCAAATTTTAGAAAAATGTAGTAAAAATGAGTGTATGTAAATACGCTCATTTTTTTATGTCTTTATCTGAACATTTAGAATCCACTCTTGAACATTCTCTCCCATCACTC
>NZ_VOXR01000107.1:0-2104 GCF_013420645.1 Acinetobacter sp. C15 | reverse complement strand
AGTACCAGCGTACGGCCCACAGAATGATGTCACGCTGAAAATGCCGGCCTTTGAATGGGTTCATGTGCAGCTCCATCAGCAAAAGGGGATGATAAGTTTATCACCACCGACTATTTGCAACAGTGCCACATTTTCTATCTTCGATGAGTTACGAGTTAGAATTCAAAGAAAAAACTCTGAAGAATTTTGACAAATTTAGTTGTAATAAGAGTGATTGTAAATAAATAATCTATTGTGCTTAAGCTAATTTCTTTTCTACATTTACAACTTTAAGTTAGCGAAGATCTGTTGAACTGAGTCCTGAAAATGTGAATAGGCTTGCTGCCATGATATTTGTTTGTCCCCGAACACCATAGGAACAACAAAATTATTAAACCTGGCTTTATAGAGTGGATTACGACTTAATTCATTTAAACCAAATAACAATTCAGCAATCGGGTCTTCAACCATAAGAGTATGCTGACGACCATAACGCTCAATATCAGTTTTTATAACTTTAGTAGCTAAGTGCCCTAAATAAACAAAATCTTGTGGTTTACCATAGGTAATTTTAAAGTAGTCATACACATGTCGAACTAATGATTCATCATCAGCTCTTTCAGCATTTCTAGCAAAGGCCGCTGTACGCCTTAAAATTGCTATCAGCTTCTCGATACTGGTACTGACAATTGTGACGGAGGGAAAAGCATCGACTGGCTTCCCTTTCTTAGCCAAGTCATACACAAACGAGGTGATACTTCTAGATTCAAAAGGCTCAAGTAAGTCTGTTTCAACTAATTCCAATTTAATGAATGGTCGTAAACAGGGAGCTTGGTTGAAATGCTGAGGATATCGAATTAATAATTCCATATAACGATATTCATCCCAGACAACTGGTTCCTCTTCAATTGTAAAGAAATCAGATTGAGAGATTTTGTCTTGTACTTGATGAAGCAATTGTTTACGTACAACTTTAGCTTTAGAGCGACTTAATGCAATATTTGGTTTTGGAACTATTTTAATGTCCACATCTTCAGACATCCGATTTAACTGAATATTTGCTTTAGCTAAAGAAGTTCCACCAGCAAAAACCAAGTCATGCGTTTCAAATTCTAGAGACTGTAATAGTCTCAATAACTCGACAACATAGTAATCTTTTTCAACAATAGAAGTTGCACCAATACCAAGTGCATCAGCGACATCTGCAAACACATTTTTTATATCAGGCATTAATTTGGCTACGACCTACAGACAATTGGCGTGTAAAACGACGCGGGGTTTTAATTTGAGTAAAGGCTGGAATCTGGGTGGATTGACCAGATAAATATTTTTCCGTAGCCTCTCCTAACGTAACCTGCACATCCAATCTTTTTAATGCCTCTAAGATCACTGCATCCGCGCCTTCTGGACAGGCTGGCATTACTTTGCCGGTAATTTGATTTTTTCTTGCTTTGGTATAAATACCATAACCAACTTTAATTAGCTCACCTTCTTGAACTAAGTTTCGCAGAACTCTTCCAATTTGGTCATAATTCGCAATGTCATTAAAATCATCACGCATAAAAACATAACGTTTTGAGCGTTTGATGCGCATTTGCATTTTCGCTTTAGTTGTCATCGCATCTCCCTTATACATCAGTTTTCACATACCTTTAAACTAGCAAAAATACGACATTTTGTCGAGCAAAAATACGACATTATACTAGATGAGACTGTAGATAAATTACTCAGGAAGACAACTTTGTCTGATCTGACAGTTCTTGGTTGAGTTGCAGAATTCTATTACTCTATTACATTAAACAGCTGTAGATAACTACTTATGATCCAGAATTGGTTATCAAGCACCCTGATTACATAATAATCATAAGTTATACAACTTACACAATTTATGTGTCAGGAACCTGTCCACTTATGTACCTCTAAACACGTACGTGTTTTTATGGCACTGTTGCAAAGTTAGCGATGAGGCAGCCTTTTGTCTTATTCAAAGGCCTTACGTTTCAAAAACTCTGCTTACCAGGCGCATTTCGCCCAGGGGATCACCATAATAAAATGCTGAGGCCTGGCCTTTGCGTAGTGCACGCATCACCTCAATACCTTTGATGGTGGCGTAAGCCGTCTTCAT
>NZ_VOXR01000106.1:0-2160 GCF_013420645.1 Acinetobacter sp. C15 | reverse complement strand
AATCGGACTATACGTTATAGCTGGCTAAGCAAGCATCTATTTGACACACTGGAAGAAGTACAAGATTATGCAACGAGTTGGCTGTGGCATTACAACTATGAAAGACCACACCAAGCAAACAAAGGAAAGCCACCTCTCATGGCTGCTTAACCTCTACTTTTAACTTCGGTTATTTATGGGAGGATTACCATGATAGAATAAGATTGGGAAAAATTAATTTCAATGAATTATATATCTATGTATTCTCATTATTGTAATGGTTGTGGAAAACATTTCCACTCAGTGAGTATGAATGATAACTATTGTTCAATAGGTTGTTCTTCTAGTGACATTGAATACAAAAGACAACAAGCAAGATACAACGATGGTTTTATATCAAATAGTGACTCTAGCTCTGGAAGTACTAGTTATGTTGGCACTCAACCGGCAATTCCAATTGAGTTGATCATATTTGGAACTGTAGGCTACTTTGCTTGGCATTGGATAAAAAATTGGTCAGAATTTGAACCTATAACTAGTCATATATTACTTATTTTTAACTATATTTTTTATAAACCACTGCACTTCAGTACTAATATTTACTCATATTTATCAAGAGTAGATCTAATATATGAACTAGGAGTTTGGTTCTTTTTCTTGAAATGGTTTGCAATTATTTTTTACATTATATTTATTTTATGTTTGTATATTATGGTTATAGAGGTTCTTAATAAAAAAGGTCTGACTTGGTTATGGGTTTTATTCCTAATTTCCCCTCTTATTACACATGGTATCTGGTATTTTTTTATTAAATAATTTTTTATCAATGCACTAAAGTGAACATAGTCTAGGTTACACCAATTAAAAAGCGAGAGTTAAAAACTCTCGCTTTTTATAACAAAAATTATTTTAAATGATTGATAATATATTAATTATCATCTATACCAAACTTGTCAATTGAAGTTTGATAAATCTCTTTAGCCGTTTCCTTATCTTTTATAATTAAATCTAAATATACTGGATAAGCGTCAAATGCAGGGATGTTTAAAGCTGTATTTCTTTCAATAACAATATATGCAGTTCCATATGTATCTAGTTTACTATAACGTCTAATATCTAGAGCATTTTCTACAGGATATGGGACTAAAAATTCCTTATTAGCCTTAAGACTTACAATAGATGAACTTTCAAATATATCTAATGATTCAATCTCACCTCTAAGACCCTTTAACTCATTATCATAAAATGAGTAAATTTGTACATTCAAAAAGTTTGTTGAATCACGTTCTGGTACTAAAATTGGCAATTTAAAAAATGCCTTTTGTGGAGCATTTTCTGAAGCCTTTCTTAACTTATCAATATATGGCTGAAGTCTTTCTTGATAGATAACGGGATTATTATCATGTTTAACATCTTCAATGCTGTTATCATCAGGAAATGATTTTTCATAATAAGATCTGAATAATGATAGGCTTCCATCAGTAACAATGCCTTGTTCATCAACGCGTACTGTATCAAACCATGCTTTGGCAATCATTAAACCCAATTCTTTTTGGTCATATTCTTTAAATTGTATTTTATTTGGTGAACTTGCAATTGTAGCTTTCTTATCAGCTATTTCCTGTTCCATCATCTTTTGGCTAAGTTCTTGACTTGCTGATTTAACATCTACTTGATCTTTCTCTTCTGATTTACTACAACCAGATAGACTTATGGTCATAATTAAGCTAGCTGTTATAATTGCACTTTTTTTCATATTTCAACCTAATAATTTAAATAAATTAATTACTTATTTTTATCTAATTTAGTTGGTATTTCAACTAAAATCTATTAAGGGAACAAACAAATAATGGATTTTTCATGTTCTACACTAAATTTCTGTTTTAAACCTATAAAAAACCCGAAAGGATGTCGGGTGGCGTATGAGATTTAGTTAAGCTCGACTCCTGTCTTGCTTCACGATCCTAGAGAGTAGACTTATCAGGTTCTGTTGCATTAAGGAATAAATTAAGAAAATCTACAATTAACATAATACACCTTATACGAAATACTTGTGTAAGCCCAAAGTAGAAATGTCCGGTTTCTCCAAAGTAAAAATGTCCGCTTTTAGAATATGCACTTTTGCAATTTTCTTAGCGGACGGTTTGATATGTTGGTGTCTATGTCGGATAAAGAACTTAA
>NZ_VOXR01000010.1:0-88238 GCF_013420645.1 Acinetobacter sp. C15 | reverse complement strand
TATCTGCGACTAAAGTGCCTTCCTCATCCCATCTTCTTAGGGTTTGGATGGAAACACCCAGTGTTTTAGCTGCAACGCCAATACTAACATATCTACTCATTTGTATATAATAATATAGAAATAAGTAGATTTCAATTAGCAGTTATTAACCCCAACAGCGTTGAGGGATAGTTTAAGCGTTTACACAGTTTTATTTACAGTCTCTATCAAGCGTTCAATTCATCTTAGAAGAAAGCACACTGATTCCATTGTATTGGACTAAAGTTGTATAAAGCTGTGCGAAATAAATTTGGTTTTTCCCTCCTTTTAAAAACTACAGAAAAAACAAAGTTTAAATTTTTCTTCACCGCATTTTTTATGCTGCAAACATAGATCATCTTAATTTAAATTGGTGTGACCATTTAAATAAATAATCAGACCAATATTGACATTTATTTGTATAAAACTATTATTTGTTGCAAATATTGAGGGTGTTTTGATTTTTATTTCAATATTGGTCAGACCAAAATTAGAATTTTACCTCTACGCTTAGAGCTATGTTTACGTTTGAGTGAGCATTTCAAGGAGATGACAATGCTTCAACATTGGCAACAGATCTATGATCCAATGGCAAATATTTGGATTTCGAGTCTTATTGCATCAATCCCGATTATTTTTTTCTTTTTGGCACTAGCTGTATTTCGCTTAAAGGGCAGTGTTGCGGGAACAATTACGGTGATTTTGGCGTTATTAGTGTCTTTATTTGCCTATGGCATGCCTGCACCAATGGCTTTTGCTTCATTGATCTATGGATTTTTCTACGGTTTGTGGCCAATCGCATGGATTATTATTGGCGCATTATTTTTATATAAAATCTCTGTAAAAACAGGGCAATTTAACATTATTCGCTCATCTATTCTTTCGATTACAGAAGATCAGCGTCTTCAGATGCTATTAGTCGGCTTCGCGTTTGGGACATTTTTAGAAGGTGCAGCGGGCTTTGGGGCGCCAGTGGCAATTACTGCAGCTTTGTTGGTAGGTTTGGGTTTTAAACCTTTATACGCTGCGGGTTTATGTCTGATTGTGAACACCGCACCGGTTGCGTTTGGCGCAATGGGGATTCCAATTATTGTGGCGGGTCAGGTTTCAGGCGTAGAAACCATGGAAATTAGCCAGATGGTTGGGCGTCAGTTGCCATTTATGGTGCCAATTGTGCTGTTCTGGATCATGGCAATTATGGATGGCTGGCGCGGTGTGAAAGAAACTTGGCCTGCGGTATTGGTGGGTGGTGGTGCTTTTGCAATTGCACAATACTTGACCTCTAACTTTGTTGGACCAGAGTTGCCAGATATTACCGCTGCAATTGCATCGTTGGTGAGCTTAACAGTACTGTTTAAATTCTGGCAGCCAAAACACATTTTCCGTTTTAGCGATGCAGACACAAAAGTAGATGCCAACTTGGTTGCAGAACAGCAGCAGAAATACAGCATCGGTCAGATTGTGAAAGCATGGTCACCCTTTGCAATTTTAACGGTGATAGTTACGATTTGGAGCATCAAACCGTTCAAAGATTTATTTGCTAAAGATGGTGCAATGCATGATTGGGTCATTTCCATCAAGGTGCCATTTTTACATCAACTGGTACAAAAAATGCCGCCTGTGGTGGCAGACGTCAAAGACTACGATGCCATCTTCAAGTTTGACTGGCTGAGTGCCACGGGTACTGCAATTATGATTGCGGCTTTCATCACCATCATTTATTTAAAAATGAAACCACGTGAAGCGGTGAAAACCTTTGCAGAAACCATCAATGAATTAAAAACACCGATTTATTCCATTGGTATGGTGCTGGCTTTTGCTTTTATTGCCAATTATTCAGGTATGTCTGCCACCTTGGCATTGGCTTTGGCTCATACAGGTAATGCCTTTACTTTCTTCTCGCCATTTTTAGGCTGGATTGGGGTATTCCTGACTGGTTCAGACACATCAGCCAATGCGTTATTCGCAGCCTTACAAGCCACAACTGCACAGCAAATTGGTGTGCCAGAAGTATTACTTGTTGCCGCCAATACCAGTGGTGGTGTTACAGGAAAAATGATTTCGCCGCAATCGATTGCAATTGCCTGTGCCGCAGTCGGTTTAGTCGGTAAAGAATCGGATTTATTCCGCTTTACCGTGAAACACAGTATCACGTTCACCGTAATGATCGGTATTATTATCACTCTACAAGCTTATGTGTTCCCATGGATGATTCCATAACCACATGCACAAGAGGATAGCCGCATGAAAGTTTCCGACAAAGTTGTTCAAGACCTGCGCACACTGGTTGAAAAAAATCAAATGCAAGTCGGAGACCGATTGCCTGCCGAAAGAAAGTTGTGTGAACAACTCGGGGTTTCCCGTTCCTCTTTGCGTGAGGCTATTCAGCAATTGACCAGTCAGGGCATGCTGGTCAGCAAAGTTGGAGCGGGTACTTTTTTGCAACAGCTGCCAACCAATTGGTCGCAATATCAAATTGTGCAGCCTTTAAGTAACCTGATTGATGAAGATCCTGCTTATCGTTTTGATGTGCAGGAAGCTCGAATGGTGCTTGAAGGTGGTACGGCATGGTATGCCGCACAACGGGCAACTGCTGAGGATTTGAAAAAAATCCGTGCCTGTTATGAGCAAATCGCCCATTTTCAAATTTTGGGTGATGACGATCAGGCGGCAATTGCCGATGCCAAGTTTCATTTGGCAATTGCCGAGGCATCGCACAATTTGGTGCTTATTCAAATGATGCGCGGCTTATTTGATTTGTTGCAATACAACGTGGTTTTGGGTCGACGTAAAGTTTATACCGAAGCCCACCGTTTCGATCAGTTGCATGATCAGCATTTTCAAGTGATGGATGCAATTGAACGTCAGGATCCAGAAGCTGCCCGTGCGGCAGTGTGTGGACATATTGAATTTGTAGTTCAACAAGTACGCATGATAGACGAGGAAGATGCGCGTCGTCAGCGTGCGAGTCGATTAAACAGGATAGCGCCATGATTATTTCTTCTGCGAATGATTACCGCGAAGCAGCTAAACGCCGTTTACCGCCATTTTTATTTCACTATATAGATGGAGGTGCGTATGCGGAACAAACGCTAAAAAGAAATGTAGAAGACCTTTCACAAATTGCCTTGCGCCAACGTGTATTAAATGACATGTCGGCTTTAAGTTTAGAAACCACGTTATTTAATGAAACTTTGTCGATGCCTGTGGCTTTGGCGCCAGTCGGTTTAACAGGCATGTATGCGCGCCGTGGTGAAGTACAGGCTGCGGTAGCAGCAGACAAAAAGGGTATTCCGTTTACATTATCTACCGTGTCGGTGTGTCCAATTGAAGAAGTGGTACCTGCCATTTCTCGCCCAATGTGGTTTCAGCTCTATGTGTTACGTGACCGTGGCTTTATGCGCAATGCTTTGGAACGTGCCAAAGCAGCTGGCTGTTCAACATTGGTTTTTACAGTAGATATGCCTGTGCCTGGTGCACGTTATCGTGATGCACATTCGGGCATGAGTGGTCCAAATGCTGCTATGCGCCGCTATATGCAGGCAGTGATGCATCCAAACTGGGCATGGGATGTTGGCTTACTAGGTCGTCCGCATGACTTGGGCAATATCTCTAAATACTTAGGCAAACCAACAGGACTTGAAGATTATATTGGCTGGTTAGGCAATAACTTTGACCCATCTATTTCATGGAAAGACTTGGAGTGGATTCGTGAATTCTGGGATGGCCCAATGGTCATTAAAGGCATTTTAGACCCAGAAGATGCTAAGGATGCTGTTCGTTTTGGGGCTGATGGAATTGTGGTGTCCAATCACGGTGGTCGTCAGTTAGATGGTGTGTTATCTACTGCACGTGCCTTGCCACCCATTGCCGATGCAGTAAAAGGAGATCTAAAAATTCTAGTGGATTCAGGTATTCGTAATGGCCTAGATGTGGTGCGCATGTTGGCGATGGGTGCGGATACTTGTATGCTCGGACGTGCCTTTATTTATGCACTAGGTGCAGCAGGTGGGGCGGGTGTGAGTAATTTACTCGAATTGATTGATAAAGAAATGCGAGTCGCAATGACCTTAACGGGTGCTAAAAACATTCAAGCGATTAACTCAGATTGCTTGGTACAACTTGAGCGTGAACTGAAAGGCTAAATGGCTAGCAAGAGCGATCAATCCATCAACCGATGCATTTGGCTGAATCGCTTAATTGTATTTTTCACCTTGTTTCAGGACTTGTACACTATGCCACAGACAATTTCTTCTGCAACACAATTTGATGCTGCAGCAACCCTCAAAAACTTGGTCGATATTGTGGGAAAAGCGCATGTATTGACCCATGAATCAGATACTCGTTTATATCGTCAAGGGCGACGTTTTGGCGAAGGACAGGTTTTTGCGGTGGTCACGCCAGGTTCTTTATTGCAGCAGTGGCAAGTGTTACAAGTGGCTGTGGCAGCAGATTGCATTATTATTATGCAAGCCGCCAATACTGGACTCACGGGTGGTTCTACCCCTTTTGGTGATGACTATGATCGTCCTGTAATTTTGATCAACACCCAACGTTTAAAAGGTATTCAGCTCATCAACGATGCCAAGCAAGTGATTTGCTTGCCTGGTGCAACATTGGATGCTTTGGAACAGCAATTGGCGCCGCATCAGCGTGAGCCACACTCAGTCATTGGTTCATCTTGTATTGGCGCTTCAGTGTTGGGCGGGGTATGTAATAATTCAGGTGGTGCATTGGTCAGACGTGGTCCTGCCTATACTGAGTTGGCCTTATATGCACAAGTCGATGCACTGGGCGAGTTGCAACTCATCAATCATTTGGGGGTGAATTTAGGGAACTCGCCAGAAGAAATTTTAACCAAACTTGAGCAACAACAATATCGCCCTGAAGATATTGAATATTCGGAACATTGTTGTGCTTCAGATCAGCGTTACGTGCATGATGTTGCCCAAGTCGATGCCGATACGCCTGCACGGTTTAATGCCGACCCGAGCCGTTTGTTTGAAGCTTCGGGTTCGGCAGGTAAAGTCTGTGTGTTTGCAGTGCGTTTGGATACGTTTGAGAAAATTCCGAGTCAGGTGTTTTATATCGGCAGCAATCAGCAGGATGATTTAACCGCGATTCGCCGTTTTTTATTACGTGATTTGCCGCGTGTACCGATTGCTGGCGAGTATATTCATCGAGATGCCTATGACATTGGTGCAGAATATGGCAAAGACAGCTTCTTGTTTATCGAGAAGTTTGGCACCAGTAAAGTACCTGCAGCTTTTGCCATGAAAGACAAAGTTGATGGTTTTCTAACCCGTTGGGGCATGCGTGGATTGTCGGATAAAGTTTTGCAAATGTTCACGAAACTACTGCCAAATCATTTACCAGAACGCATGAATCAATTTCGTGATTTGTATGAACATCATTTAATTTTGCGCATTGAGCAGCAAGATGTTGCGGCAGTACAGCAGTTTTTAATGGATTATTTTATCACGCGCAATTCCGGCAGTTTTTTTCTATGTAATGAAGATGAAGGCCGCAAGGCTTTTCTGCATCGCTTTGCAGTGGCAGGTGCTGCAATTCGTTATCGTGATACACATCGAAATGAAGTGGAAGACATTGTTGCTTTAGATATTGCGTTAAGACGTAATGATCAGCAATGGGTTGAAACCTTGCCCGAAGAGTTGGAGCAGGCGATTATACATAAGTTGTATTATGGTCATTTTTTATGTCATGTCTTTCATCAGGACTATATTATTAAAAAAGGCGTAGACCCGTTGGCGATGGAACATCAAATGTGGTCATTGCTTGATGCACGTGGGGCAGAGTATCCTGCAGAGCATAATGTTGGGCATTTATATGTGGCGAAGCCTGCCTTAAAGCAGCATTATCAAAAATTGGATCCGACCAATTGTTTTAATGTGGGCATTGGGCATAGCTCTAAATTAAAAGCTTGGCGTTAAATAAGGATGAAAACTGAGCAGTGAAACTGATGCTAAGGAAAGATGGATATGTTTAAGTTAGACAGCAGACTGCTACAGATTTTTTATTATGTGTATAAATTAAAAAATGTGTCTGCTGCCGCGGATGCGTTAGGCATGAGTCAGCCTGCGGTCAGTAACTGTTTAAATAAGATTCGTCAGCATTTTAATGACCCATTATTTTTAAGGGTGGGCAATGAAATGTTGCCAACTGAGTTGGCGAAACAGATTTTTTCACCGATTAGTGAAATTATTAATAAAATTGAAACGGTCAATAACTTTAAAGTCGATTTTGATCCGACCCATTCCGATCAGTTATTTACCTTGGCAATGACCGATGTTTCGCATTTGGTTCTATTGCCAAAGCTGACAAAGTTTTTAAAAGAATATGCGCCTTCGGTACGGATTAAAATTCGTCCTATTACCCGTGAAACCAGTTATCAAATGGCAAATGGTGAAATTGATTTTGCGATTGGATTTTTACCTGAATTAGAACAGGGTTTTTATCAGCAGCAATTATTTTTACAATATTATGTGGTGATTAGTCGTAAAGATCATCCACGTATTAGTGAAAAAAGTTTAGATGTTGAAGCTTATATTCGTGAATCGCATGTCGATGTAGATACCAGTATAGGTCACTACCATATTGAAAATGAATTAAGCAATCGTGGTTTAAGACGTAATATTCTAATGAGTATCCCAAGTTATTTAGGGGTCGGTTTAATTGTGCAAGAAACCGATATGATTGCGACAGTGCCTTATTATTTAAGTGAGGTGTTATTGGCACGCGGGAATTTACAAGTAGTGAGTGCGCCTTTGAATTTTCCAACCTATCCTGTACGACAATATTGGCATACGTCTTGTCATCACCAAACCAGTCATCAGTGGTTAAGAAAAGTGATTTTTGATTTGTTTAGTCAGCATCCTTAATTAATCGTATTTAAAGTAAAATTTTTATAATTTTTTAAATTATCATTCGCTAATTCCCTCATCTTCAAAAGAGCAGGCTAGGCTGAGGGAATTAGTGATTCTTTTTTATAAGGCAATAAAACTAAATTTCTGCCCACGATTTTGATTGCAGCTATACATTTTCATTTTTCCATGGCTTTGTTGCACAAACCTAGCATAGACGGCTTCTTCAGCAATATAATTTCCAAATGAAGAAGCCTACACACAAAATCTACCGCACAACCAATTGGCCCGCATATAACCGAGCTCTCATTAATCGTGGGAATATTGCCATTTGGTTCGATCCAAAAACACAATGGTATGCAGAACCTCAAGGCAAACAAGGTCGAAGTCAAACCTACTCCGACATAGCGATTCAATGCTGTTTGATGATCAAATCTCTATTTAGACTCACTTTACGCATGGTCACTGGCTTTGTTCAGAGCCTCATTACACTTTGCGGCTGAGCAGCCCCGAATATCAGTGATATTCGTATTCGACTATTTGTAGAAGACAAAAGCATATTGATATTGCGATAAGCTATCAGAAAAGTCGTGATGGTCTCCACCTACTCGTCGACTCTACTGGCTTGAAGTTTTTAGGTGAAGGTGAATGGAAACGTAAGAAACATCAGCCTAAATATCGTCGCCAATGGCGTAAACTTCACATTGGTATAGATGCTGAAACGCTGCAAATACGGGCCGTTCAGCTCACGACAAACAATGTCAGTGATTCACAAGTACTCGAAGATTTACTTGATCAAATTCCACTTGATGAGCAGATTGATTCTGTCTATACAGATGGTGCTTATGACACGAAACACTGCAGAAAAGTCATTTCAGATCGACAGGCACATGCGGTGATTCCGCCAAGAAAAAATGCGAAGCCCTGGAAAGACAAAAAGCTGAGATCTTTAGAAAGAAATGAATTGTTGAAAACGGTTAAATGCCTAGGAAGAGCAATTTGGAAAAAGTGGTCTGGGTATCATCGCCGAAGCTTGGTAGAAACCAAGATGCATTGCATCAAATTATTGGGAGATAAACTCAGTGCACGGAGTTTTCAAAGCCAGGTGAATGAGATTCATGCACGTGTGGCAGTATTAAATAAATTTATGGAATTAGGCCGAGCTCATACCCAAGTTGTCACTTAAATTTAAACAACTTAGGAAAGCTCTATCTTTAAAATCTTTATGCAACAAAGCCGGTTGTATCTACAAGAGGGCTTAACGGTTAGTTGGAAGCTTTAAAAGATTAGAGCGAGAGAATCATTACTTATAAAAAAGAGGAAATATAGAAATTCTGAGGACTGAATAGAGGATAAATCAGCTAAACCCTCCGACGGTGCCGCTGCATGTGTCGTTACCCTGAACCCGATGAGTTCAAGGTGGACGCGACGTATACTTGCTGGGCTTCCCACTCAGGGTGGGCATGCACTCTAAATATACAGAACGCAATCCATAAGTTTAAGTATCGGCAGGGGAATAGACCTGCTGGCGAACACCTCAGAGTTAGACTCAGTATAAAGGATTCAGCTTTAGACGCAAACCTATCGGCCTACAGAACTGTAAATTTAAGTGTCATTTGCACAGGCTTTATGCAAGTCAAAGCCTTATTCGGTCAGTGTTTCGACTTCTTCCAGAATTGTGGCCAGCAAGCGTTCACAATGGGCATATTCCTGCAGGGACTTGTTCATCGACAGCACTTCCTGCATCAGCTCTAAGGCCACCATAATAATCAGCTTGCTTGGTTCCATACGTGGTGCTTTACGACGGAATTCATCATATTTTTCATTCAGTAATTCTGCTGCACGTTCCAGATCCGCCCGTTTTTCAAGAGTCGTGGCCAGCTTGAAACTGTGTCCTAAAACACGTAAATCTACAGGAATTTGTTCACTCATGCTTAAGCTTCCTCGCTGACATCAGTTGGATGGGCCAATTGCTGAATTTCCTGGGCATTCTGGTCTTGTGCAGTTCCTAAAATGGCCAGACGCTGAATAATTGCCTCGACTTTGGCTTTGGCATGCTCATTCTTCTGCAATAAACGCTCACGTTCTTGCTGCAAAGATTGCACATTCTGCAAAGTCTGACGCTGTTCATTCTGCAGTTTTTCTTTAATGACGCGTAGCTCGTTACGTTCGGCCAGCAATTCCTGAAAGCGGTTTTTGAGATCGGTGCAGCTTTTTTCCAGACGGCTATAACGGTCCGCCAATGCGGTCGCATCCTGATTTAACTGCTGAAATTGGGCCTGACTGGTGCTGAGCTGTTCACTTAAAGACTCAATTTCTTCTTGTTTTTGGGTAATCACCCCATTTCTTTGCACAATTTGTGCATGATGCTGCTCTTCAGCCTGTTGCTTGGCTTCAGCTAAAGATTGAGTTTCACTCTCATAATGCGCAAGTCGTGTTTTTAAAACACCAATATGCGCCTGTAGACGCTGTAATTCTTCTAACATATCGTGGTCGCACAGTCTTGCAAACAAAGGTAATATATACGAAGTATAGAGATTGGATAAGCGAATGCAAGACGATATTTCAGGTTGGTCCGAATGGTACCGCAATTTTTCTATGATTGAAGAAATTTCAAGTCCAAGTGAGTTACATGGTTTACTGACCGGTATAGTTTGTGTGACAAATGCACCAACTGAAGCCGAGTGGCAACAGATTCTGGCAACCCTGAATGTGCCCGAACTCAGCCCGGAAGCGCTGGATATTTTAACCGGTGAAGCGGAAGATGTAGCGCATGCTTTATCTGAAGATGAACTGGATTATCTGCCCCTGTTACCGGATGATGAACACGTATTACAAGAGCGGGTACAGGCGCTGGCTGACTGGTGTGCTGGCGTGGTACTGGGCTTTGGCCTGGCGTCTGGACATATCCGCAGCGATGAGCTGGAGCTGATTGAACATCTGCAAGATGTGGCAGCAGTCGAGTTTGAAGACTCGGACAATGACGAAGAAGGCGAAGAAAGCTATCAGGAATTATATGAATTTGTCCGCCTGATTCCGGTGAGCCTGTCGGTTGGCCGCAAGAAAATAGCGGTTGATGAAAGTTCTTTGTTACAAAACGTACATGCCAAGTCACGTCAGGTGGCTGCGCCAGAAAGCGGCAGTATTGTTGAAATGTTTACCCCACATCGTCCGAGCTGATTCGGGCGATACCATCCTCCCTTTATTTAGGCTGCGAAGAAAAATTAATGAAGAAACTGACCCAGGTAGAATTTAAAGAACGTCGTGACCGTCTGGCTGAACTGATGGGACCACACAGTATTGCCATTATTGCCACCAGTCCGGTGGCCATGCGTAACCGGGATGCTGACTATAAATATCGAACGGACAGCAGTTTCTTCTACTTGACCGGCTTTGCAGAACCTGAAGCGGTCGCGGTCATTGAAACCTATGAATCTATAGATGAAGGCTATACCTATAGCCTGTTTTGCCGCGAACGTAACCGGGAGATGGAAATCTGGAATGGCTATCGTGCTGGTATTGATGGTGCCATTGAACAGTATGAGGCCGATGAAGCCTATGCCATTGACCTGCTCGATGAAGAAATTCTGGAAAAACTGCTGGATAAAAACCAGCTCTTTTACCGTATTGGACAGAATGCCGAATTTGATGCGCGGGTGGCCAAATGGATTGCAGCTGCCAATGGCGAAAGCCGCCGTGGTACCTCGGCACCAGCGCAGGTGGTGCAGCTCGACCGGCTGGTCGATGAAATGCGTTTGCACAAAGACGCCAACGAGCTGGAACTGATGCAAATTGCCGCAGATATTTCTGCCGAAGCACATACCCGGGCCATGCAAACGGTTAAGCCAGGTATGATGGAATATGCGCTGGAAGCCGAACTGAACTATGTATTTGGCCGAAATGGCTGTGTTCCATCCTATAACAGTATTGTCGGTGGTGGTGAAAATGCCTGCATTCTGCACTATGTAGAGAACGACAAAGAACTGAAAGATGGCGATTTGGTGTTAATTGATGCCGCCTGTGAATATCAGTTCTATGCTTCAGATATTACCCGGACCTTTCCGGTGAATGGCAAATTCAGCCCCGAGCAAAAAGCGCTGTATAACCTTGTACTAGATGCTCAGCTTGCAGCAATTAATGCCGTACAGATTGGCAACTCCTATAAAGAACCGCATTATGTTGCGGTACGTATTCTGGTGCAGGGCCTGCTTGATTTAGGCATTATGCAGGGTGATCTGGACGAGATTATTGCGTCAGAAAGCTATCGTCAGTTCTATATGCATGGTACAGGCCACTGGCTGGGCATGGATGTGCATGATGTCGGAACTTATAAGGTTGATGGCGAATGGCGTGCTTATGAAGCCGGTATGGTGGTTACGGTTGAGCCGGGTCTATACATTGCCCCGGATGATGAAACGGTAGATCCAAAATGGCGTGGCATTGGCATCCGGATTGAAGATGATATTGTCGCGACCAAAAATGGTCCACTGAACTTAACTGCGAAAGTGGTGAAAACTGTAGACGAGATTGAAGCGTTGATGGCTGCGGCCCAATAAAAGCCGTACAGGTCAAAAGCCGGTCAGAAGATCGGCTTTTTTGATTTTGAATCAGCGTTAATGGGTTAAATAGAGATAGACATCCAGACTAATGAACGAAAATATGCCAAACCCATTTAAAAATATTGCCAACGCTATGAGGAAATACATAGCCTAAAACAAAACAGCAAATGACTGTAAAAATTACAATATGGGCTGAGCTTATTGTAAGGCTGAGATAGAGGGATGAAAAAATTGCTAACCCTAGCCCCAAAAAAATCCCGGCGACAGCGTAGTAAAATGCTGTAATAAAACGTTCAGTATGATCCATTTATTATCCTAACATTCTAATTATTTTAAGAAATTATAGTATAGCTTTTAGATTGAATAATAGAAGACTTAACTTGCGGCCGGAAAGCCATGAAACATCCATTGTATGCCCCACAACAGAACCAAGATTAAAACGACTAAAAAGATAAGTTCTAATTTCTTCATGTTTTAAATTTTCTACAATGAATAGCATACAGCTGATACGAATTCTTTAATTTATTTTATCTACGTCAGGGTTTTCGCTTGGTCAGCTTAAGTCTGGCGCTCCGGGCTTTGTATAGATGTTATATTGTACACCATTCCAGTGTCATCTTATGGAATAACATCTTTTAAACGGGATATATCGTCAGAACACGCAAGCGTTGAAGCTCGGAAATTCCAGCCATCCACACGAATCATTATAAAAATCCAATCCCTTGATGTAATATAAAATCAATCATGATTAAGATGTATCTAAACTTTTGAGATACCACAAATAAGGATTCAAGCATGCAACAAGAAGTCATCATCGTGGGCGGCGGTATGGTGGGGCTGAGTTTGGCGCTCATGTTGGCCAAAGCCAATATTGCGGTCAAACTGCTCGAAGCAATTCAATACCCGAATTATGATGATGCCAATCTTGCCCCGTATCACTCCAGTTTTGATGCCCGAAACAGTGCGCTGTCGCGTCGTAGCGTACAGATTTATCAGGAACTGGGCCTATGGGAAGCCTTACAGGAACATGCTGTCCCGATTCTGGAAGTGCACATTACCGAGCAGGGCAGTTTTGGGAAGGCGCGTCTGCAAGCTGAACAGGAAAAAGTCGAAAGTTTTGGACAGGTGATTGAAAATGCCTGGTTAGGCCGGGTGTTATTGACTCAGGTGCGCGCAGAGCCTTTAATTGAACTGATTGATGGGGTAAAAGTCACTTCCCTGACCCAAGATGCAGATCTGGCTTATCTGGAAGCGCAGCGTGGAAGTGAAGTCTTAAAACTGCAATCCAAACTGGTGATTGCTGCCGATGGCCGCGATTCATTCTGCCGTAAAGCCCTAGGCATTGGGGTGGATGAACATGATTATGATCAGGTCGCCATTGTAACCACCGTACAAACCTCTAAACCACACAATCATGTCGGTTTTGAGCGTTTCAGTCCTTTAGGTCCGCTGGCGTTATTGCCTTTGCCGGGTGAATATCGTCGTTCGGTGGTCTGGCCGGTGAAAAAAGGCACGGAACATGAATGGGTGGGGGAAGACAATGACCAGCATTTCCTTAATGCCTTGCAGCAGACTTATGGCGATCGGGCTGGAAAATTCCAGAAAACCGGACGCCGTTTTAGCTTCCCGCTTTCGCAGGTGCTGGCAGAAAAACAGGCAGTGGGCCGAGTAGTACTGATGGGTAATGCGGCACATACCATTCACCCGGTGGCCGGACAGGGCTTTAACCTGTGTATGCGCGATGCTTATGTGTTGGTGCGTTATTTAAAAGAACAGCTGGCTCAACAGGCCGATTTGGGCGATGCCGCCATGCTGCAAGATTATGAAAAATCCCGTCTGACCGATCAGCAGCGCGTGATCAAATTCTGTGATAGCGTGGTGCGTGGCTTTAGTAACCAGAATCCGGTGCTGAAACTGCTCAGAAATACCGGTCTGATTGCCTTTGATACCATTCCGGGAATTAAACCACTTGTTGCCAACTATGCCATGGGACTAAAAGCATGAACCAGACAGCACACGTATTAGATGCCGTTATTGTGGGTGGTGGTTTGGTCGGTGGCTTAACTGCATTATTACTGGCCCAAGGTGGGGTACAGGCCACTGTGCTGGATGCCGCACCAATTCTGGATACAGAAAAAACCTTAAGTATGGCCAATCCGCGCGTACTGGCTTTAAGTCAGGCCACCATCCATCTGCTAAAAAATGTGGGTGTTTGGGATAAACTGGCGCGTCAGCAGCCTTATACTGGCATGCAGGTCTGGAATAAAAATGGCTATGGCGAAATCAATTTTGGTCAGCCGGCAGAAAAAACACCCGGAGTGGACCAGGCGCTGGGTTCGATGGTGGAGCCGAGTATTTTAAATCTGGCCATTCAGCAAACCATGCTGACGCAGATTCAGGATTATCGCACGCAGGTCAAAGTCACCCGGATTGAGCAGGGGATTGGTGTCTGGCATATTTTCCTGGCCGATGGTACGAAGCTCAGCACCAAACTGTTAATTGGCGCAGATGGGGCCAATTCCTTTGTCCGCGAACAGGCCTTTATTGATCTGGATGTGCTGGATTATCAGCAGGCAGGCATCAGTTGTGCTATTCGAACTGTCCAGCCGCATCAGCATGTGGCGCGTCAGATTTTTCTGGAAACCGGTCCACTGGCATACCTGCCAATGAGCAGCCTCAAGCCTGAACAGGATGGCCATTGGCAATCTATTGTCTGGACGCTACCAGAGGATTATGCAGAAGAATATGCCGCGTTATCCGATCAGGAATTTACCCAGCTGTTGACTCGTGAAAGCCATCATATGTTGGGTCAAGTACTGGAAGCTACACCACGTGCCCGTTTCCCTTTAAAAGCCCGTGCTGCGCAGCACTATGTCGAGCCGGGACTGGCACTCATTGGCGATGCGGCGCATGTGATTCATCCACTGGCCGGGCAGGGCGTCAATATTGGCTGTCTGGATGCCGCAGTCTTGTGTGATGTTCTGCTGCATGACCGGGCACGTGGGGTCTGGGCGCATGAGCAGACCTTGAAGCGTTATGAGCATCGTCGTAAAGGTCAAAATGATGCAATGATGCACAGCATGTCTGCAATAGGCTGGCTGGAAACCACCCAGTTATTCCCGCTGGTCTGGGGACGTAATTTTGGCTTGAAGCAGGTTGAACAGCTGCCGGTGTTAAAGGATGCTTTTATGGCGCAGGCCAATGGTTTGCATCTGCTGAAAGACACGCGGTATGCGGTCTAGCTAGAAATAGTTATTTTTTAAACATTCATTAATACATGATTACGAATTTGGTTAAAAAAGACACGATTTTTTTGTCTTTACCTCTAGGCGAAAGGCGCAGAGATTGATAAATTTCTTCCTAATTGCATGACAACGTTCACCAGGACTCAATTGAGGTCATTTGCGGGGAGATTAAAATGACGGATATGAACGATTATGATGATGTAGAAGATACCACCGTCGATGACGATGAGGCAAAAGCGGCTGAAAAAGGTGCACTGGACAGCGAAGATGCCGTAAACGATGGTGATGTGGCGGAAGCAGAAACCTTAACCGTAACCGCTAAACAGAAGCAACGCCAAGCTTTAGAAGATGAAATTGCGGCCTTCTTGGCACGTGGGGGAAAAATTACTGAAGTCCCACCAGATGAGGCTGCACGCGAATAAGAAAAAAGCATCACTCCGGTGATGCTTTTTTTATTGCGAATCAACAGCCAGAATCAGTCATCATTGTTCTGGTTCAGTTCCAGCGTACGCTGATAGGCCACTTTTTTCTTGATTCCGGTTAAATCGGCGGCCAGCTGTGACGCGGCTTTCACCGATAAATCCTGCAATAGTCGGGTCAGCAACTGATCCAGTTTTTCCTGCTCCAGATCTTTTTCCGCGGTTGCACCACCCACCACCAGTACAATTTCACCTTTTTGCTGATGATGATCGGCTTCAATAAAACTGACCAGCTCACCCAGTGTCATCTTCTTGATGGTTTCAAAGGTTTTGGTAATTTCACGGGCAAAACCGACCGGACGCTCGGCGCCAAAAATACTGGCCATATCTTTAACGCTGTCCAGAATCCGATGTGGCGCTTCATAAAAAATCAGGGTCGCGGTCTGATCTTTAAGTTTCTCCAGACTCAAGATACGCTGTGAGTGTTTTGACGGTAAAAAGCCTTCAAAGCTAAAGCGGTCACTCGGTAAACCAACCGCACTCAGCGCTGCAATTGCGGCACAGGCTCCCGGAACCGGAATCACCCGGATATTGTGTTCTTGTGCGGCGCGGACCAGTTTAAAACCGGGGTCGCTAATTAGCGGAGTACCGGCATCACTAATCAGGGCCATATTTTCGCCGTTCAGCAGGCGCTGAACCAATATATCAATTTTGTTACTTTCATTATGTTCATGGCACGCCGTTAACGGAGTTGATATATTATAGTGCTTTAATAATTGAGCGGAGGTCCGAGTATCCTCTGCCGCAATAATATTTACAGACTTTAGAACATCAATCGCCCGGTAGGTCATGTCGTCTAAGTGCCCAATTGGGGTGGCTACAACAAATAACTGAGCACTCATAAGGTTTCTCCATGTTTAGGCAAATTATTAATAACAATAAAAGACAGCTTCAAAAAGCAATCATTACCACGGCGCTGTTGGGCGCAGGACTTTCAGTCGCCCAGGCCGAGATTCTGGTCATTCTACCTGAATCGGGTCCTATGGCGCGAGCCGGTTTCAGTATTCAGCAGGGTTTTATGCACGCTTATCATGCATCGGGTGAGAAGATGCCGGTTAAATTGATTAATTCCGAGCAGCGCAAAATTGGTCCCTTGCTGCGTCAGCATGTCAATGCCAAGACCCGGGTGGTGATTGGACCTTTGGCACGTGCCGATGTTGAGCAGTTAATTGCGCTGCGGCCCAAAGTGCGTACACTGGCCTTAAACGAGGTGATCCAGCAGCATCCACGGGTGCTACAGTTTAGCCTGTCAAAAAAAGATGATGCACAGACCTTAAAACAGCTGTTCCAGAAAGATCAGATTAATCATCTGTATATTCTGCGTGAACCCGGCACCGAAGCTGAACACGAACTGTTATTAATGTCTCTGGTGTCGCAGCTGGACTATCCGGTGGAGGTGGTGGACAGTCCGCCGAGATGGCTGAAACGTCAGCAGGGGGTGTTATTGCTGGGTTCAAATGGCTGGATCAATCGCCAGAACAGGTTGCCCAAAAAGCGCTTATACAGCCTGGCCAATGCCGTCGAGTCACAGCAGCAGTTACCGCAAGGCCTGCAATTTTGTGATGCGCCGGCCTTGTATCAGTCCCACTGGGCAGATGTACAGGCCGGAATTCAGGCGGCCAAGGCGGAACACTTTTCTTTTCAGCGGCTGGTGGCCTTTGGTGGAGATGCCTGGCAGATCGCCAATTATTATCTGAAGCAGCCGCAATTAAACCGCATCGAGTTTGAAGGGCGAACTGGTTTAATCCGGATTCAGGACAACCAGATTCAGCGTATTCCGAAATGCTATGTGCAGCAGAAACAGCTGGTACAGATCCTGTAAATGGCCAGTCAGCGCGCGCGTTTGGGGCAGTGGGCCGAACAGCAGGCCGCAGTGTTATTAGAGCAGCAAGGTTATCAGATTCTGGCGGCCAATTACCATTGCCGTTATGGTGAAATTGACCTGATTGTCCGGCAGGATCAGCAGCTGGTGTTTGTGGAGGTAAAGGCGCGATCTTTTAGCGATTATGGCCGGGCGGTGGAGGTGGTTTCTATCTCCAAGCAGCAAAAGCTGATTAAAACTGCGCTGACCTATTTGAGCAATTCTGCACAATTACAGGATTTTTATTGTCGATTTGATGTGATTTGTTTTGATTTTACTGAACAAATTGCAAAAACAGTACAGCAAGATTTTTCCAATTTCACGTATGATCTGCAATGGATTGAAAATGCTTTTACTTTTGATTCAGAGTTCATTAATCTTTGAAGAGAATTGAAGCAAAGATGCTTGAAAACAGAAATGAATAAGTAATGAGGAGTCTTGCTGAGTGTTAAATCGTATCGCAATCACAGTGCTGTGTGTGGCAAGTTTATCCGGCTGTGCAAGCTTTATTTCCAGTGGTACGGGTTCTGCACCTGTAGGAACGGAAAGTGGCGCACGCTCACTTGGCCAGGTCTTTATTGATAACTCCATTGAACGTACAGCAAAAATTAATTTATATAAGCTGGATGCCCGTTTTAAACAGTCACGCGTTAATATTGAAAGTTTCCACGGCAATGTATTACTGACCGGTCAGGTGCCAGATGCACATCTGAAGCAGTTGGCGGAAGACAATGTACGCGCCATGAGCGATGTTAAAACCGTACACAACTATATTGCCGTGGGCAACCAGATTGGTTATAGCACCATCATGCAGGACACCACCGTGACCGCCAATACCCGTGGCCTGATTATGAAAGCGCCGGTGGTTTCTGACAGTAAAGTGCGAATTCACACCGAAGATGGCGTGCTGTATGTGATGGGCCGTTTGAATAATGCGGAAATCGCCGATTTAAATCAGGTGTTACAGCAGGTTGGTAATGTCACCAAAATTGTGACCTTAATTGACAATATTGAAGCCTCACAGGCCACATCTTCTGGTTTTGCCAGCCCGATGATGAATGTACAGCCGGATGTACAAACCCCGGTCGCCATTGATCCGGACCAGATCGAGCCAACGAATGCGCTCTAAGTTGTTCCAGTTTAAAACGCAGCTGCAATATCGTCTGGTTCAGGCCAAAAGTGTATATCAGGAATTCCGCCTGTATGATTTTGGCAGTTATGCCCTGAACCGTTTGACTCCACGACAGGGCTATACGGTAGAGAACGATCTGGCTTATGGAGCGAATGAACGCCATCAGCTGGATTTGTACCGGACTGCCCAGCCACGTCCCCAGCAGCCGTTAATTGTTTTTGTCCATGGTGGTGCCTGGTCACGGGGCGATAAAAAAGACTACCGCTTTGTTGGCGAAGCTTTTGCCCAGCAGGGTTTTGATGTTGCCGTCATTAATTATCAACTGGCGCCGCAGAATATTTTTCCGGTCTATATTGATGACCTGACTTTGGCACTAAACTATATGCATGATCAGCAGGCAGAGTTAAGGATTAACACTGATCAGATTATCCTGATGGGGCACTCGGCCGGTGCATTTAATATCATGTCGGTGCTGTATCATCCGCAGCCTTATGCGCTGAACTGCCGAGACAATATTCGGGCTGCGATTGGCTTGGCTGGTCCCTATCATTTTGACTATAAAGATGATCCGCTTTGTGCCGATGCATTTGATCAGACCATTCCTTATCATGATGTGATGCCGTATTACTTTGTGGAAAGTAATCACATTCGTCACTATTTGCTGGTGGCTGAGAATGACCAGATTGTGCATTTGAGTAATGCGGTTGATTTTGATCATGTGCTAAACAAGCATGGCAATCATAGTCAGCTGATCACCATTCCACGCACCGGGCATGTCAGTATTATGGGCTCGGTATCGAGTCTGTTTAGCCGTTATTTTAAGACCAAGCACACGATTATGCAGGCGCTGGAAGAAACACTAAGTTCCTGAGTAGTGTCTCTTTAGAGCCAGGCTTTGCTGTCGTCTGCGACGGCAGAGCCTTCGGTCACGTGTTTGATCATGGCATGGGCAATACTGCCTTTGAACGGAATATTCGGCAGTTGATCAAATTTAAAGAATTGCGCGTCGCTGATTTCTTCTTCCTGTAACTGCAGTTCACCACCGGCATATTCGGCTTTAAAGGCAATCATCAGGTTGCTTGGAAAAGGCCAGGGCTGACTGGCCAGATACTGAATATTCTTTAGCTGGATACCGACTTCTTCCGCGGTTTCACGGCGTACCGCTTCTTCCAAGGTTTCTCCCACCTCAACAAAACCGGCAATCAGGCCATACATATTGGTGGTGTTTCGCGCATTTTTGGCCAGCAGAATTTCATCTTCACCGCGGGTAATGACGGTAATGACACAGGGTTGTACACGTGGATATTGGCGATACTGGCAGACCGGGCAAACCATGGCATATTCGGTGGCATGCGCTTCGGTTGGATGGCCGCAGTGGCTGCAAAAACGGTGATTACGACGCCATTCTAGCAACTGGATTGCACGGCTGGCCTGTTCAAATTCGGCACTGTTCCAAAACTGTAACAGCTGGCGAATTGGCAATAATTGATAGCCTTCAGGAATGGGCTCATCGGGGAGTAAGTCGCGGGCAATCACCTGATTGCCCGTAGACAGGTCACTTGCTAATTTTTCAACTCGGGGCAGTTGAAACTGTTCATCGACCAGCAGTTGCTGTTGGTGAAAAATATAGGCAAGTGAGAGTTCAGACATTAGGCTACAGCTTTCAGTTTTTCGCTACTTGCCAATGCTACATCAAACATCGACTGTAAAACAGGCTGTTTGTTTTTTAAATTGTCAATCAGCATGTCGGCACCAGCCAGGGTGTCTAACACGGCATTCAGCTCGTCACTACTGAGCGTTTCACCGGCTTCGCATTTACGATAGATGAAGTCAGCGGCAGTCAGCAGCGCCTGCTGGCCTTTTTCTTCATTCAGGAACAGCAGGGCACCGGCCACTTCACGCAGCTGGGTACAGGTGTTTTCCAGTAAGCGCACATCCTGATCCTGAACGTGCTGCACCAGAATCTGCTGAGCCAGATCAATTAAGATTTTGGTTTCGCTCAGCAATACTTCATGCGCTTCATCTAAACGGTCCAGCGAAATGTGCATGTTGTTAACGCGCAGCTGTAAACGGCTAGAGGTATGATGACGCTCCAGCACCCCAATCGAGTTCATCGCTGATAAAATGGTGTTCATCAGCTGCTGGGCAAAGCTTTCTTCTTTGAGCACTTCGGCCTGACTCAAGGCGTCGGCCTGAACCAGCAGATCACGGTGGGCTTCATTCAGGTTCAGTACTTTAAAGATGTTGGCCAGATCTTTCAGCTTGGCCTGCAACTCCTGGGTTTTTTCAGGGGTCATGTTCTGGTAGTTGTATTCGATATCATTGCGAATCTGCGCCATTTCACTGGTCGCCAGAGCACTGATGGTCTGCATGGTTTCAAAATCCGGACCATACAGATGACGGCTGAACACCTGCAGCTGGGTATCGGTCAGCAGGTCTTCGCCAATATTCAGCTGTTCGCGGATGTGCTGGGCCACCTGATCTTCCTGGCTAATGCACAGGCTCAGGATGTTGGCCAGATCACTTAACTGGGCCTGGAAGCTGTCTGGCGCGGCAAAGTATTGACGCATATTCAGTTCAATACTGATTAAGGTACGTAAACGCGGTTCATTCAGCAGCAGGTTATCAATCTGGTTTAACGCCACATAGACCAGATTCCAGTATTGTTGGCTTGGATGCTGGGCGGACAGACCGGCTAAATAGGTGCCGACCAGTTTCATGGCTTGCAGATCCAGCTCGGATTCTTCCTGCTTCAGTAACTTGTACAGTGACAGTTTATACAGCTGATGTACATAGCCTGATTTTTCCAGACCGGGTGCTTGCGGCAATTTGAATTCCGGGTGAATACAGTCCAGCAGAGATTCAATATGCTGGCCTTCCTGGGTGAGTGGTTTACCCAAGGCACGTTCCAGACGGTTTAAGGTATCGAGCAGAAACTGTGGAATTTTAACTTCGCGCAGACAAATAAATTCGATGTAGCGCTTGAGCATGGTGGTGCCTTCACTTAAGGCAATCACGTCTTCAGTTTTAATTTGCGCCGGATTCCCCATAATCTTGCGCATTAATTCTGCTGAATATTGGGCAATTTTTGCCAGGCTCGACATATCAATTAGGGCCAGTACCTGGGCACATTGTTCAAACTGGTTGAGGGCATCATCAATCCCGAAAGGTAAAGTCTGATCTTCTGCCAAGGTGCTGACTGCGGATTCCACCAATTTGATTGAATTATCAACCTCATTTTTTATTATCAGTAACGCAGTCGGATCAAAATGAATAGAGGTTTGGTAAGACATGTATCTGCACCTTTCCTAGTGTTTTATCTGTTTATGGGCCTGCTGCAAAAACAGCAGACCTGTTTATCTTAACTATAACTGAACTAGGAACAGATTAAATACAAAAAATTACAATCATCGGTTTTTTTATTTGGCAAAAAAGCAGGGCTGTCCATGCTTTTCTTCAAATTGTTTGACCCAATTCTCATGTGCCTCCAGCTCTTCGGCAGAAGGCAGAATCACCGGCAATTCCATTTCAATGCTGCGACGGCCCGATTCACTGCTTTGTTCTTCATGATGGGCCGACAGGGCATCCATATCAAAGGACACCTGACCACCGGTCATGGCTAGATAGACATCGGCCAAAATTTCAGCATCGAGCAAGGCGCCGTGGAAGGTACGGTCACGCGCCGGAATTTCATAACGCTTCACTAAGGCATCGAGCGAGTTCTTTTGTCCCGGATGCTTGTTTTTGGCCATTACCAGGGTATCGGTGACTTCACACACCGCCGATAAATCGCCTAGACCACAGCGGTTAAACTCCATATCCAGGAAGTTCATATCGAAGGTGGCGTTATGCGCAATAATTTCCGCGCCTTTTAAATAGTCATACAGCACTGCAGCAATTTCGGCATACTTCGGCTTGTCTTTTAAAAACTCATCCGAAATACCGTGCACCAGTTCCGATTCACCGACCGGTTTTTCCGGGTTGATATAAATATGAATCGAGCTGCCGGTCAGTTTGCGGTTGACCATTTCAATTGCGCCGACTTCAATAATCCGGTCACCATCCTGATAATAAAAACCGGTGGTTTCCGTATCCAGAATCAGCTGGCGTGGACCATAAGCCTGAACCGTGGCCGGGGTAATCACAATATGGGGATGCGATGACGTGTTTGCTGGCGCTGTTGCACTCTGGTTCTGGGTTTCATCTTGGATCAGGACTTCGTTCTGATTCGGGCTGTCATTTTGACTGAGGGTTTGCGTCACGGTAATGCTGTGCTGGGACAGACTGAGATGATCCTCCTGCACCATTAGCAGTTCTTCTTCGACTTCAACGTCTAGTTGGCTGTCGTCTAGATCGAAGCCAAAAGGGTCGTCGAGCAACCAGTCAGATTCTGCTTTTTTTTTAGCCGTGCCCGGCGGGATGACTTCAGACTCAGCACTTTTATCTTCAGTAATGATTTGTACCGGCGTCACTTTGACCTGCTGTGCAAATACCAGATCGGCCCCTTTGTTGGCCAGCTGATCGGCCATTTCATTGCCAGCATGGCCAGCGTGACCTTTAATCCAGTGCCATTCAATTTCACGACCCTGACAGATGGCATCCAGTTTTTGCCATAGGTCCGGATTTTTCACATCTTTCCAGTTTTTCTTTTTCCAGCCGGCAATCCATTCGGTCATGCCGCGTTTGACATAGTTGGAATCGGTCCAGAGAATCAGTTTGGCCTCTGCCGGGCAGAACTGAATGCCTTCAATGGCTGCCGTCAGCTCCATACGGTTGTTAGTGGTTTCCAGTTCCCCGCCATAGAGTTTGTGCTGCTGGGTTTCTGTAATGACATATGCACCCCAACCGCCCAAGCCAGGGTTTCCACGACAAGCACCATCCACATATAGTGTGATTGTTTGAGACATAAGCCAGATCCAAAGAGAGCCAAATAAAAACCGAGCCGCTATTGTATAACGCAATTGCAGATCAGAAACGCCGAAGACGTCAATTTTTTAATTTCTTGTAACATTTATATTAGAATCGCGCTAGAGTAAAACCTTGTGTCGTAGTGATGCTTCACTACAATGTCAAATCTAAAAAATAATTTATAGACGAGTTGTTTGGATTTCCTATGTATAAACCAACCACACGCATGTGGCAGCCTATGGTCCCGGCACTATTTAAAATTACAGTTTTGGGTTCAGCGCTGGCCGCGCTCGGCATCAGCACCGGCTGTACCTCTACACAAAGTGCCAGCAAAGCGTCAACGTCGAGTCAGGTTGGTTCAGGTTATCTGGACGCCAGCAGTTTAGATTCACTGGAAGATTTATTGTCGGCCACCGACATGCGCGCGGTAGAAGGCGACCGTTTACTGATTTTAAAACACGGTGATGTCTGGAAGCGTATGACCGTAGGTTTCAAAATGGATCTGGAACACTGGAATCCGCGTATTGAAGCGCAGCGCGGCTGGTTTATTTCACGTCAGCCGTATATTGACCGTTTAAGTGCGCGTGCTTCACGTTATCTGTATCACACAGTTAAAGAAGCCGAGCGCCGTGGCATGCCGACCGAACTGGCATTATTACCAGTCATTGAAAGTTCGTACGACCCGGCAGCAACCAGTAGCGCTGCTGCAGCCGGTTTATGGCAGTTTATTCCAAGTACCGGACGTATTTATGGTCTGAAACAGACCCCGCTGTATGATGGCCGCCGTGATGTGGTCGAATCGACCCGTGCTGCCTATGAATTCCTCGGTAGCCTGTATAACCAGTTTGGTTCCTGGGAGCTGGCTCTGGCCGCTTATAATGCCGGACCGGGCCGTATTCAGCAGGCGATTAACCGTAACAAGGCTGCCGGTTTACCGACCGATTACTGGTCACTGAAATTGCCACAGGAAACCATGAACTATGTGCCGCGTTTCCTGGCAGTGGCGCAAATTATTAAAAATCCAGGTGCCTACGGGGTGCGTTTGCCGCCAATTGCCAACCGTCCCCATTTCCGTGAAGTGACGGTCGGAGCGGTGAATTTAAATGATGTGGCCAATATTACTGGTCTTAGCCGTGCCGAGTTATATGCACTGAACCCGGGCCATCGTACTGACCGAATTGACAGTGCCAGCCCGATGCGGATTCTGATTCCAGCCGATTTAAGCCCAACAGTCGATGAACGTCTGAAAAACCTGCAAGGTGGTGGATTGCTGGCCAGCAACACTCGTCCTAGTGTGACGACGCAGACCACGACCAGTGCCCCAGCTACAAAAACCACCACACCCGCTTTGACGGCCAGTGTGACTCAGCGTACTGCTACGACTACACCAGCGAGCACAGCCAAAACTGCTAGCAGCACGACTACAACTAGCACCAAACGGATCAGTACGCCACGCGGTTCATCGGCTTTGGCCTCTTTTGCAGCCAATTCAGATATTCCAAGTGCTCCACGTATTCCGGTGGCCATTACCCCGGCACAGAATATTCAGCCGGTGAAGGTCGAACCGCCAATTTCAGCAGCAGAACGTGAACAGATTTTGGCGGCAGTGAAAACTGAAGACCAGAACAAAACGGTAGAAGAGGTGTTGCAGCCGGTGGCCTCTCAGGCTGAACAGGCGCAGGTGGTGGCCGAGTTAAAAGAAATTGCACCACAAGGCACTGAAATTGTCGATCCTTATGATGGCAAAATTAAGCTGACTGCAATTCAGACCAGTCTGTCGGTGGCCGAGCAGCAAGGTAAAGAGCTGACCAAAGGCTTTGCTTACCCGAAAAGTGTTGCGGATAGCACCCGTCCAGATTCAGACGAAGCCCAGCGGAACCAGGGCAAGAACGTGATTAAGACCGACACCGAAGTGGTGGTGGTGCCACCAAAAGGCAAGCGCAGTACCTATACGGTACAGGCCGGCGACACCCTAGTGCTGATTGCCATGAAAAATGGGGTGAATTGGCGTGATGTGGCGAAATGGAACCAGATTGATCCAAACTCGACCCTGTATGCTGGTACCACCATCTATTTATATGATGCCAAGCCACAAGCTGCCGCGCCAGCCAAAGCCAAAGAGCAGCCGGAATCCTATGTGGTTAAAGCTAACGATACCTTAACCGGGGTAGCCAATCAGTTTGGTTTATCGGTCAAGCAACTGGCGGATTATAATAATCTGAACACAAGCAGTGGCCTGTTTGTCGGCCAGAAACTGAATCTGAAAGAAACAGCAGAGATGCGTGCCAAGGCAGCTGAGCAGAAAGCGGCTGAAACCAAAGTGGCCACGCAAAGCTATACGGTGAAGCGCGGTGAATATCTGAAACTGATTGCGGACCGTCATGGCTTGTCCAATGCAGAACTGGCAGCCTTAACTCCGGGTCTGACTGCTGGCAGCAGTTTGCTGGTTGGACAGCGGATTAATGTGCCTGTAAGTGACTCGAAAGCCGAAGCAAAAACTGAAACGGCCGCAGAGAGTCGTCGTGCAGTGCCAAGTACATCAACAGCTGAGATTAAAACGGAAAACTATACTGTCCAGCGCGGCGACACCTTATCGAGTGTGGCCGCACAAAGCAAAATGAGTCTGGCTGATCTGGCCGCCTTAAACCAGATTTCGACCAATACCGGCCTGCGAATTGGGCAAACTTTAAAAATTCCCGCCGGTTCGACCATCCCGGATAGTTATACAGTACAGTCGGGAGATACCTTAACTGCCATTGCCAACCGCTATAACCTGAGTCTGGAGCAGATTGCCAGTTTAAATGGCATCAGCCGGACTGCCGGTTTACGTACCGGCCAGCGCCTGAAACTCAGCGGTGAGCCAGTGCCAGTGGAAGAAAGCAAGGCCAGCACAACTGCTGCAGCCTCAGACATTCATATCGTAAAATCGGGTGAAACCCTAAACAGTATTGCGCGTAAATATCATTTGCAGCTGAATTATCTGGCTGCGCTGAATGACCTGCCACGTACTGCTGCACTGCGGATTGGCCAGCGTTTAAAAATTGAAGGTGATCTGGACAGCAGTAGCAACCGTGCCGCGGAAAGTGCAGCGGTGAGCACCGCCAGCACGGGTAAAGCAACCGAAGCCTATACCGTTAAAGCCGGTGAGTCCTTAAATGCCATTGCCAGCCGTACCGGTATTTCGGTCGCTGAACTGGCGGCCTTGAATGGCCTGAGTCCGCGTGCCGGTTTAAGAGTGGGACAAACCCTGCAATTGCCAAAAACCATGACAGAATATAAGGTCAAGCGCGGTGATACCCTGATTGGGCTGGCCAGCCGTTATGGTCTGGAAACCAGTGAACTGGCCGATATGAACGAGATTAAACCGAATACGCAGCTGCGTATTGGAGAGATCATCAAGGTTCCGAACCTGTAATTGCCGGGCACAAGGAGTCGTGACCGCATGAACAGATCTTTATATCGCTTGAGTGCTGTGGCAACAGCACTGGCCTTGACCTCAAGCTGGAGTTGGGCTGCGCTGCAGACCACGCCGTATATCGCGCTGCACAGCAGCCCGAAATACAGCCAGCTTGCGGCCATGCCCTATGCCAATCCGCAAGCACCGAAAGGTGGCATACTGAGTCAGTCCAGCAATGGCACTTTTGACAACCTGAACAGCATGAACGGTAAGGGCAGTGCGACCGATGGGGTGAATTATCTGTTTGATTCGCTCATGACCAGCTCGCTAGATGAGCCGGGGGTGATGTACCCACTGCTGGCAGAAAAAGTGACTTATGATCCGAAGCAGACCAAGTTTGTCATTTTTCATCTGAATCCAAAAGCACGTTTTAGTGATGGCACACCGGTCACCGCGGCTGATGTCAAATTCAGTTTTGATACCTTCCAGAGCAAATCTAATCCGGGTTTGCAGATGTATATTGCCGATTTGGATAAAACCGAGGTCTTATCCAGACATCAGGTCAAAATGACCTTTAAATCCGATAACAACAGTGAAATGCCGCTGATTTTATCGGCCTTACCGATTTATTCCCAGAAAGACTGGCAGGGCAAGGACTTTAGCCGGATTACCTTGCAGCCGATGCTGGGGTCAGGCCCGTATCTGATTGAACGGATTGATGCCGGACGCAGTATTACTTATAAGCGCAATCCGAACTATTGGGGCAAAGATCTGCCGGTAAATAAGGGCCGTTATAACTTTGACCGGCTTAAATTTGTCTATTACCGCAATATGGATGTGGCCTTTGAAGGCTTTAAGTCGGGCCAATACACGCTGCATGAAGAATATACCGCGCGCAAATGGGTGACGGAATATCAGTTCCCGGCAGTGAAAGCGGGGATGGTGGTGAAATATAAGTTCCGGCATGAAAACCCGGTGCCAACACAAAGTTTTGTGTTTAATACCCGGCGTGCACCGATGCAGGATATTCATTTCCGTCAGGCGCTCAGCCATGCCTATGATTTTGAATGGCAGAATAAAGCCCTGTTTTACGGACAGTATCAGCGTTTGCAAAGTTATTTTAGCAATAGCGAACTGGAAGCCAAAGGTCGTCCAAGCGCGGCGGAGCTGGCACTGTTAAAGCCGTATTTAAAACAGTTGCATCCGGTGCAGCGTCAGGGGGTGCTGGCCAACTGGAAATTCCCGGTCAGTGATGCCAGCGGTTTTAACCGCAGCGGTCTGCTCAAAGCCCGGCAGATCCTGCTGAATGCCGGCTATCGCTTCAAGGATGGCCGTTTGCTTGATCCGAAAGGCAACACCATCCAGCTGGAATTTTTAATTCATCAGGATGGCTTGCAGCGTACTTTAATGCCTTTTGTGCGCAATTTAAAACGTCTGGGGATTGTGGTGAATATCCGTCAGGTCGATGTGCCGCAATATATTGAACGGATGCGCCGGGCAGAATTTGACTTAAGCACCATGGTCTTGCCACAGTCCTTAAGTCCGGGCAATGAACAGGCGCAATTCTGGAGCAGTGCCGCGGCAGATCAGCCGGGCAATTATAATTATGCCGGCATCAAGAATCCGGTCATTGATGACATCATTCAGAAAATTATTTACGCGCCTGACCGCCAGCAGCTGATTGTCCGGACCAAAGTGCTGGACCGCTTATTACGCGCTGGTTATTACCAGATTCCGACCTATGGCAAAGGCGAGCACTGGCTGGCCTACTGGAATATGTACCAACAACCGAAAATAAAACCAAAACTTTCCATTGGACTTGATTACTGGTGGAGTGATGCAGCCGGGGCGCAAAAAGTAGCCCAGTATCTGCGTAAACAATAAGCTGGCTTTGCCACAAGGATGCTGAGCGCATGGGAACCTATATCCTGAAACGTGTGTTGCTGATTATTCCCACACTGTTTCTGATTTTGCTGATTAACTTTATTGTGATCCAGATTGCCCCGGGCGGTCCGGTCGAGCAGGCAATTCAGCAGGCAGAAGCCTTTCAGGGCATGGGCGGGAGTGGCAGTGCCGAAACTGCTGCGGCCGGTTCAACGCCCTATCAGGGCGCCAAAGGTCTAAGTGATGAAATGGTGGCTAAAATTGAAGCGCAATATGGGTTTGATAAACCAATTCATGAGCGTTTCTGGCTAATGCTGAGCAGCTATCTGCAATTTGATTTTGGCACCAGCTTTTTTAAAGACAAGCCGGTGACCCAGCTGCTGTGGGAAAAACTGCCGGTATCGCTGTCTTTAGGATTGTGGAGCACCTTGCTGATTTATCTGGTGTCTATTCCACTGGGGATAAAAAAAGCCCGTCAGCATGGTCTGATCTTTGATAAAGCCACGTCTATTTTGCTGGCCATTGGCTATGCCATTCCGGCCTTTGCTTTTGCGATTTTATTGATTGTATTTTTTGCCGGTGGTTCCTATTTTCAGTGGTTCCCGCTACAGGGATTGGTCTCGGAAAACTTCGATCAGCTGAGTCTGCTGGGTAAAATCAAAGACTATTTCTGGCATATGACCTTGCCGCTGCTGGCGATGGTGATTGGTGGATTTGCCGGGTTGACCTACTTAACCAAATACTCGTTTATGGAAGAACTGAATAAACAGTATGTGCTGGCGGCACGCTCCAAAGGCCTGACCGAATCGCGGGTGCTGTATGGCCATGTTTTTCGTAACGCCATGCTAATTGTGATTGCTGGCCTGCCGGAAGCATTAATTGGGATTTTCTTTGTCGGCAACCTGTTTATTGAAATTATTTTTAACCTCGATGGTCTAGGATTGCTCGGCTTTGAAGCGATTGTACAGCGTGATTATCCAGTAATTTTTGGCACCCTGTTTATTTTTACCTTGCTGGGACTGGTCCTTAGACTGATCAGTGATGTGCTGTATCAGGTCATTGATCCACGGATTAATTTTGAATCACGGGGGGCCAAATAATGTCTCCCTTAATGCAGGTGCGGCTCCAGCGTTTTAAACAGAACCGGTTGGGATTTGGCTGTTTTATCGCCTTTGCCCTGATTTTTATCTTGTCCTTAGCAGCCGAGCTGATCGCCAATGACAAGCCGCTGCTGGTCAAATATGAAAACAGCTTATATATGCCGGTGTTCAAGGCTTATCCTGAAACCACTTTTGGCGGGGTCTTTGAAACCGAAGCAGAATATAAGGACCCGGCCGTGCAGCAACTGATTCAGGACCAGGGCTGGGCCATCTGGCCACTGATTGAATATTCTTATCAGTCACCGAATTTAGAGCTGGCTGTGCCGGTGCCGTCACCACCGACCAGCGATAACTGGCTCGGGACCGATGATCAGGGCCGAGATGTACTGGCGCGGATTCTCTATGGCCTGCGGGTATCACTGCTATTCGGATTTGCCTTAACGCTGGCCTCTGCTGCACTTGGCATTATCGTCGGGGCGATACAGGGCTATTATGGCGGCTGGGTCGATTTGCTGGGACAGCGGATTCTGGAAGTCTGGGGCGGTTTACCAATGCTATTCATGGTAATGATTCTGGTCAGTATGTTTAGTCCGAGTGTGTACTGGCTGTTTCTGATTATGCTGCTGTTTGGCTGGCCAACCTTGGTCGGACTGGTCCGGGCCGAATTTTTAAGGGCACGTAATTTTGATTATGTCCGTGCTGCCCGCAGCCTGGGTGTGAGCGACCGTACCATCATGTTCCGGCACATCTTGCCGAATGCCATGAGTTCAAGTCTGTCACAACTACCCTTTATGCTGACTGCGAATATTACCGCGCTGACTGCACTGGATTTCCTCGGTTATGGTTTGCCGCCCGATGCTGCATCTTTAGGCGAACTGCTGCTACAGGGCAAGAATAATTTAAATGCGCCGTGGCTGGCATTGTCGGGCTTTTTTACCCTGTCAATTGTTTTATCTTTACTGATTTATATTGGAGAGGCGACCCGTGATGCATTCGACCCAAGACGCCAGTAAGCGCACGCCAGTGCTGACGGTACAGCAGCTCCAGATTCAGCATCAACAGCAGCTATTGGTGCACAATTTAAATTTTGAATTGCACGCTGGCGAAACACTGGCGCTGGTCGGTGAAAGTGGTTCGGGTAAATCGGTGAGTAGTCTGGCCTTGCTGGGCTTGTTGCCGAGTCAGCTACAGATTCAGGGGCAGGCACTGTTTCAGGGGCAGGATCTGCTACAGCTGAATCCGGTACAACTACGCCAGATTCGCGGCCAGCGCATTGCCATGATTTTTCAGGAGCCGATGACGGCATTAAATCCGCTGCATCGGGTGGAAAAAATTATTGGCGAAAGCCTGCTGTTACAAGGCTATTCCAAGGCGGAAACCCGGCAACGCGTACTGCAATTGCTGCAAGATGTCGGCATTCCCCAGCCGGAAGATAAACTGAAGCGTTATCCGCATGAACTGTCAGGTGGGCAGCGCCAGCGGGTGATGATTGCCATGGCCTTGGCGCTTGATCCGGACATCCTGATTGCCGATGAGCCGACCACTGCGTTAGATGTGACCCTGCAGGCGCAAATTCTGGATCTGCTGCAAAGCTTACAGCGCAGCCGGCAGATGGCCATGATTTTAATCAGCCATGATTTGAATCTGGTGCGGCATTATGCCGATCAGGTCATTGTCATGAACAAAGGCCAGGTCGAGGAGCAGGGGCCGGTTGAACAGGTCTTTCATGCGCCGCAGCAGGCCTATACCCGGGAACTGCTGCATCATGATTTTGGTCAGGCTTTACAGGTAGAGGCGACTCAGCCTTTATTGCAACTGCAACAACTGGGTGTGAAGTTTCCCATTAAGCAGGGTTTACTCAATCGGGTCAAAAATTATTTTGTCGCGGTGGAGCCGCTGGATTTAAATCTGGCGCAAGGCGAATCCATCGGTATTGTCGGGGAAAGTGGTTCCGGTAAAAGCTCGCTGGCACTGGCGATTTCACGTTTAACTGCCAGTGAGGGCAAAATTGATTTGCTGGGGCAGGACCTGAACCGGCTTTCGGAAAAGCAGCTGCGGCCATTACGCAGTGAATTTCAGATTGTATTTCAGGACCCGTTTAGCAGTCTGAATCCGCGTTTAAATGTCGAGCAGACCATTGGCGAAGGGTTGGCCTTACAAAAGCTGTCAGCATCCGAAATTCAGCAGCGCATTGATCTGGCGCTGGAAAAAGTTGAATTGCCGGTCAGTTTTAAAACCCGTTATCCGCATGAACTATCCGGTGGACAGCGGCAACGGATTGCACTGGCACGTGCGCTGGTGCTGAAACCGAAACTGCTGATTCTGGATGAGCCGACCTCGGCGCTGGACCGCACCACACAACGCGCCATCGTTAAACTGTTGCGGCGTTTGCAGCAGCAGGAGCAGATGAGCTATCTGTTTATCAGCCATGATTTGCAGGTGGTCAAGGCCTTGTGTCAGAAGGTACTGGTACTGAAACATGCCAAGGTGATGGAATTCCAGCGTACTGAAGATCTGTTTGCACAGCCACAAACTGACTATACCCGGCAGCTGATTCAGGCCAGTCAATACTAAGCGGTAACGATTTTTGACAATACGAGTTGTCAAAATCTGCTTGACCATTGGGGTAATTCAATGGAGTATTTGCTCTAGACCACAATGTCAGGATTGACCAATGAGCCAGATTGCAGATCAGCTTCAAATTAGAAAGACCACATTTAAAAACCGCATCATTAAAGGCGCTATGAGTGAGGCGCTGGCCAATACGGCTGGTCAGCCGAACCAGTTACATTTGGGCTTATATGAGGCCTGGGCCAAGGGTGGGCTGGGCTGTGCCATTACCGGCAATGTCATGGTGGATATTCGCGCCAAAAATGAACCGGGCGTGGTGGCCATTGAGTCAGAACGTGATCTGGCCAAGTTGCAACAGTGGGCACAGATTGGCAAGCAGTATGGCATGGTGCAACTGGTGCAGCTGTCGCATCCGGGACGGCAATGTCCGAAAGGCCTGAACAAAGAAACCGTCGCGCCTTCCGCCGTACCGTTTAGCCCGGCCTTGGCCACCACCTTTGGCACACCGCGTGAACTGCGTGAAGATGAGATTCTTGATATTATCCAGCGCTTTGCCCGCGCAACGCAGATCTGTGAGCAGGCCGGTTTTGAAGGGGTGCAGCTGCATGGCGCACATGGCTACTTAATCAGCCAGTTTTTATCACCGCTAACCAATAAACGCCAAGATCGTTGGGGTGGCTCGATTGACAACCGGATGCGCTTTTTGCTGGAAATTTATCAGGCGGTGCGCGCTGCGACCTCTGAAGATTTTATCATCTCAGTCAAGCTGAACTCGGCGGATTTCCAGCGCGGTGGTATTAGTGAGGAAGATGTGATTCAGGTCTTTAAAGCGATTGATGCTGCCGGAATTGACCTGATTGAAGTATCGGGGGGGACTTATGAAGCACCGGCCATGGCCGGAGTAAAAGCGGAAAAACGCAAAGCCTCGACTTTAGCGCGTGAAGCCTACTTCTTGGAGTTTGCGGAGCGGATCCGCCAGGAAGTTCGTTGTCATTTAATGGTGACCGGCGGTTTCCGGACCGTACAAGGCATGAATACGGCACTGGCCAGCGGCGCCTGTGATTTTATCGGGATTGCTCGCCCATTTGCGGTAGAGCCAGATCTGGCACATCGTTTGCTGGCAGGGCAAGACGTGCGTTATGGTGTCGATAAAATTAAGACCGGCATTCCACTGGTCGATAAAATGGCAATTATGGAAATTATCTGGTATGCCGCGCAGTTCAAGGACATTGCCCAAGGCAAACAGCCGAATCCAAAACTCTCGCCTTTAAAAGTATTTTTTAAATATTTAAAAGGCAATTTGACTGCAGTCATTAAAGGACAGATTAACTCGCGTAAATCGGCCTAAACAGAAATGGGGGAGGGATGATCCATCCCGATTCCCCATCTACGCTTTATTCAACTTTTTTTGAGCATTTCCATCCACATTCGTAGGAGATTGTATGAAGTGAATGATAGCAGGCCTGTTATGGCTGTCAAAAACAATGATCTGGGCGCAGGTGAGATGACCGTTTTAAACGGGTGATAGTATTTTTCATACTTCCCGTTCTGTACAAATAAAAAGTTGCAGCAATAAAAAAGCCCAAGTCGCAATGCTTGGGCTTTTTTATGAATCACGTATGTGACCCGAATATGGCGTCCCTACGGGGATTCGAACCCCGGTTACCGCCGTGAAAGGGCGATGTCCTAGGCCTCTAGACGATAGGGACAGTGCAGAAGAATATTTTAAACCGCTTCTTTTGATTGGAAGAAGTGGCGTCCCTACGGGGATTCGAACCCCGGTTACCGCCGTGAAAGGGCGATGTCCTAGGCCTCTAGACGATAGGGACTTAATAAAATATTACTTCTGAAATTGGCGTCCCTACGGGGATTCGAACCCCGGTTACCGCCGTGAAAGGGCGATGTCCTAGGCCTCTAGACGATAGGGACGTTTCAGAGGTGGGCGTATATTAGGGTGAAAAAAGGAGGGTGTCAAACGCTTTTCTACAATTTTCTGGCTGCAAGGCTTTTAAGCGAATAAATTTAGAACAATTTGCATAAATCAGGTGAAAATTCCCTCAATTTAAGCACTTTCTGGCAGTAACTCGACCAAGGCCTCTAAGACTTGGAGGTGCTGTAAATAGCCATAGACTTCATGAGGACGATCTACCGGAGTTTGTACCTGCCGGTTCAGAATGGCCGGTTTAAAATGAAACGGTGGTTCCGACAGTGGGAAGGCGGTCAGAAAATCATCCGGAGAATAAAAATTAATCCAGTCGCCATGCAGGGCAGTGGGGCGCTGAATCGGCTGTTGTAAATGCTCCTGAATCACCCGAAAGGCCAGCGGCGAACCGAGGGTAATAAAGCGTGCAATATTCAGTTCCGGATGCTGAATTAACAGATTATAGGCAATTACCGTGCCTAAGGAATGCGCCAGAATAATATGGGTGTCATCCTGACAGAGCTGGGCATAAATCCGGCTGTGTACCTCTTGAATAAAATGCGGATCGGCCAGGTATAAATAGGCTTCGACCAGAAATTTATGCAACAAGCTGGCATGCAGTTTGGGAAAATAATTGATCAGCCGGGCAAAATCACGCAGTGCAATATCCCGGCTTAAAGCACTAAGCCATTTCAGTTTCTGGTTAAAGTTAAGTGCATCATAGACTTGCAGATGCGGAATATTGCAATCGCCGGGGCGATGTTCTTCCACCACTGTGGTCGGTTTTTGAATTTTGACTGGATGCAGCAGTGGAAAATGCGGCCAGTGCTGCGGCATCAGGGTGCTGGCATTTAAAGTGTTTTGCAGATGATGTTTGGAGAGCAAATCGCCATAAAACGGCATACAGATGACCTGTTTTAAATCGGCAAAAAATGGGACTGCTGGCTGCGTTTTAAACCCTGCTCCAGTATTGATAACCACAGTCGACGCAGTGAATCGGCAGTCTGGTGTTGCTGATTCATCCCATGAATGCAAATAATATTCATTGTCGGGTCAGCATGTGAATGAGAATGGCTTTATTTAACAGTATAAATAAAAAAAGAGCGGCCGGGGCCGCTCTTTACTGCAAATCCTGATCAGATTTTTTTATGATAAAAACGGTAATAGCTGATATAGCAGGCTGCAATAAAGATTAAACAGCCAAAGAAACTGATGCGCATGGATGGATCAAATACCATACTCAAACAGGTAATCAGACAGAATACAAAGCCCAGAATTGGCACAATCGGGAACAATGGTGCGGCAAAGCCCAGCTCTTTCACGCTACGACCCTGTTTATACCATTCACGGCGGAAGTTGAAATGACTTAAGCAGATACTCATCCAGACCACCACCATGGTAAAGGCTGCAATACCGAGCAGGTTGGTAAAAATCAGCTCAGGTGCAAACTGCTCAGACAGCAAGCCTGGCATTGCGCCCAGCATGGTGACCATCACTGCAACATAAGGAATACCACGCGAGTTGACCTTGGAGAAAACCTGCGGCAACTGCTTCTGATACGACAATGACCACATCATCCGCGATGCTGCAAACAACCCTGAGTTGGCGGCAGACAGTAAGGCGGTAATGATCACGAAGCGGATAATATCTTCTGCGTATGGAATCCCGATGTGCTGGAACACGGTCACAAATGGACTGCTACTCACGCCCTCAGCGGCCAGACCGGCTTCCTGATGCGGCAATAACGCAGTCACCACCAGAATGGTTCCGACAAAGAAAATCAGCAGGCGGAAAATTGCGGTGTTGATGGCTTTCGGGACGTTTTTGGCCGGGTCTTTGGTTTCACCAGCGGCCACACCAATCAGTTCGGTGCCGGAGAAGGCAAAGTTCACAATCAGCATGGTGGTGAAAATCGGGAATAAACCTTCCGGGAACCAGCCCTGTGCGGTTAAATTGCTAAACAGCGGCGCAGATTCATAGCCCTGATAGCCGATCACGCCGAAAATGGCCAGCAGACCGAGCAGAATAAAGGCCACCACGGTCACGACTTTGACCAGTGCCAGCCAGAATTCGGATTCAGCAAACCAGCGGCTAGACACCATATTTAAGGTAAAGACAAATACCCCAAAAATAATGGTCCATAACCACATCGAGATGTGCGGGAACCACTCCTGCATCAGCAGGGCGGCTGCGGTAAATTCAGTCCCCAGGGTGACTGACCAGGTCAGCCAGTACAGCCAGGTGACGGTATAGCCTGTTCCGGGTCCAATATAACGTTTGGCATAAGCACCAAAAGAACCGGATTCAGGCATATGGACAGCCAGTTCGCCCAAACACAGCATAACCATGTAAGCGATCACGCCGCCCAGAAAATAAGCAAGAATGGCACCTACAGGCCCCGTTTGTGCAATGACTTCACCCGAACCTAAAAATAAACCAGTTCCGATTGCACCACCAAGTGAAATCATAACCAGATGTCGAGTACTCATAGCGCGTTTTAAAGGCGCAGAATTGCCCTGATGCGTAGCATCATTCGGAGAATGAGATGTCTGCATAAGAGTAGGAGAATAAAAGAATAGAGAAGCAGGCTATTGTAGAGAAAAACTACAAATCTGCAATCAATAATCAAAACAATTGGGTTAGAAGTAATCGTCTGGCGCGATTTAGATGGCGTCCCTACGGGGATTCGAACCCCGGTTACCGCCGTGAAAGGGCGATGTCCTAGGCCTCTAGACGATAGGGACGTTGCGAGGTGAGGGCTATATTAGGGATTTGTCCCAAAGATGTCAATTTGATGACGGGAATAATTCCACGATTTGGATTTATTTGTCTAAAAAGTATCTGTTTAGGCTGTTGGAAAATTTATCGTTTGATGATGGCCACCCGGTTTTTAATAAGCACTTCAATCTGCACTGGATTTTAACCAATGAGCATCTGCACGACTCATCGTACTGGAGATAAAAAAGACCACGTTTAGTGGTCTGGGGTTTGGTACTCAGGTGCTTGTGGTTGCGGCGCGGCCTGTTCAGCCGGTGCGGGCGCTTGCGGTGCTTTGCTATCACGCGACACAATGTACAGATAAAGTGCCGAAGGCAGCAAAATAATCAGGACCAGAAAAATCTTTTTTAACATTGTCTTATAAAAACAGCATGGGAAATTACTGCAATTATAGCGGATGCACAGGCCAAAAGCGCAAGCCTGTGCATGTTTCCACGTTAGAACTTAAAGGTCACATCGGCAATAAACTGCCGGCCAATGTCGGGCTGGGCGCTGCTGCTGCTGTCAATAAAGCTGTTGGCACGGTTGGTGACATTGTTAATGGTCAGGCCGAAAATGGTTTGAGTATTTTTAAAAGATGGAATCCGGTAGCTGGCTTTCAAGTCCCAATAAAACTTGTTCTGGGTGGTGTAAGGCGTATAGGCATCATGCTGCACACCTTGTGCATCGGTATAGCCTTTGGCCTCACGCTTTAGGGCATCGACTTTACCCTGATAACTCAGGAAATGACTGAGCGTTAGCGGCAGGCGGTCAAACTGCATCTCCCAGTTCAGGCGCACGGTCCACGGCACATGAAATTCATGGGCAGGGCGATCCTCGGCATCAATCAGTTGCCCCTTATAATAGACTTGCGGGGTGGCGGTCAGAATATCGGTGCTGTCGTAATGATCAAAATTGCGCGTGGTTTCAGTATAGTCGGCATTCAGGGCCAGACGATGTTGTGCGCCTAAAAATGCCAGTGGCGCCAGATTACGGATGGAAAGCGAATAAATATCGGATGCAGAGCGCCCGCGATTGTCATAGCTATAACTCAGATCTTCCAGATTCATTTTGGTTTTACGTAACTGGTCCTGATTGTCACGGTTGACCCATTTCAGGCTGAATGCGGTATTATTCAGTTTGGAACTCAGGCCAAGTACGGTTTCATCGCTATACGGGGTTTTCAGCTCGGAACGATAGGTGAAACTGGTCTTTCCTGCGGTTTTGGGTGTCCAGCCCTGTTCCAGCTGCGCGCGTGTATATTTCTGCTCAAACTGGTCAATCCGGTCATTCAGTTCATTCACAAACGCATTTAGCCCGTAATAGCGGTTCCAGCCACCCAAAAGGATCAGGCGTTCATTGCCCAAGGGACGGATTTCTAGTGCAGTTCTGGGGGCAACATTGTTCTGTTTATGGATGGAATCATAGTCACTCCGGAAGCCCAAGGTTGCGCTCAGATACTGATACCAGTGAATCTGGTCTTCAATAAAGGCATGCCAGCGATCCTGACGGATATCCAGTTGACCGGCATAATAGCTGGTTTTGCTGCTTAAATACTGGCCTTGATATTTTCCATCCAGACTTGGCGCAGTATCACAGGCATCATATAGAGTGCCATTATCAGACTGGCAGTCGGCGCCGCTTAAATTTAAAGGCGTGGCATATACGTGGGCAGTTTCAGGGCGTTGCCAGTAAGCAGCATAATGGCCATAGCCGGCCCCGATTTTAAACTGATGCCGCAAAGATGCGGTTTCAATCGGCTCAAACAGGGCTTTAATGGTGTATTCCAGCCGGCTTTCTTGCTGCTTTAAGCCGCCCATATGACCTTCGAAACTATATTTGTCCTTGCCCCAGTTTTTGCTGCTCGAGTTGAGCCAGCTATAGTGATTCTGGGCAGCCTGACGTCCCGCTTGCTGGCGTTGATAGTTCAGCTGCTGGGTCAGCAAGACACTGTCGAGCTGGTTGTTCAGATTAAAATACAGGTTCTGGCTGTTCGAGTGCTGGGTCGATTCAGAATCACGGATATTGGATTTAAAATACAGTCCATCATTTTCCAAAAAGCTCGCACCCAGCTTAAACGAAGTACGTTCAGAGGGATCATAAAATAATTCCACACCGGCATTGCGGGCCTGACGCTGCTGTTCAAATTGCCCTGATTCGGCAAAATCTGTTTTTAAGGGAATGGCTGAATGCCGGTATGAAGCAAAGGCATTAAAACCCCATTGTTCACTGAGCCGGCCATAACTGTTCAGGCTGATGCCCTGTTTGGTGAAGTAGGGCTGTGCCGATTCATCGCTCGAATCTTCAAAAGCATCACGGCTGTCCTGAGAGGGGAAATTGACTTTTGACCAGGCATCCGAGGTGTAGTCATAACTGAGCGAACCGTGAATTTTACCAATTTCGGTTTGCGGAGCGCAGGTTTCGGCAGAAATCACGCCACCGGTAAATTCTCCATATTCCGCCCCGATATTACTGTCTAACACGGTCAGTTTACACAGTAGGTCGGTATTAATGGCAGCGGCCTGTGAATTGCCCATCAGCTGGTTAGGATGATTGGATTGCTGTGCCCCCACCGGATTAATCGTATTGTTGATGGAGAGGCCATTGATCAGAATCTTGTTATCGTAAGCCAATCCGCCATTAATACTGATATCGGCCGCGTTCAGTTCACCTTGCTGCAAGCTGCTGCGAAAGCGGTGACCTAGCTGCACGTTCGGATTCACCTTTAAAAAGTCGGTGATGTTCTTGCTGCTATTCGGGCTTTTCTTTAAATCTTCCTGTTTATAGACTGTTTTTCCCAGCGCATTTTCCTCTTTGGCCTCGACCACAATGGTCGACAGTTTGAGCGAGGGAGAGAGGGTGGTAGGTTCTGATTCTTGAATCTGTTCAGCAAAACTAAGGGAGCTGAAGCTGCTTAAAATGGCCACAGACAAGCTGGAATAGGCAAAACGCATGAGATGTGTTTTTTTGTAAAAGATAATGCAAGCGATTATCATTAAATTTATGGGCTTAATCAATAGAAATGAGAATTATTTGCAATAACAGCTTAAATAGACAACAGTGCTGTGCAAAGAAGAATGAATAACAAACAGGAGGGGAGAGAAATGAGATGGCGTCCCTACGGGGATTCGAACCCCGGTTACCGCCGTGAAAGGGCGATGTCCTAGGCCTCTAGACGATAGGGACGTTTAGAAGATGGCGGTATCTTATTGATCCGCCACCAAGGTGTCAAGTAGATGTGGGGTGAGTTTGTTTAAAATATAACAGAACAGTTCCGCGGTCTTTTGTGTGTCGTACAGGGCAGAGTGCGCTTCTTTGCCATCAAATTCAATGCCGGCCTGAATACAGGATTTGGCCAGTACCGTTTGACCGAACATCACTGCGCTTAAGGTTACGGTATCGAGTACGGAAAAGCTATGAAACGGATTCTGGTTTTTGGTACTGGTACGGGCAATGGCCGCCTGTAAAAAGCCCAGATCAAAATGCGCATTGTGGCCGACCAGCACTGCATGAGTACAGTTTTGCTGGCGACGCACTTCATTCACGGATTTAAAAATACGTTTCAGCGCCGTTTTTTCATCTTCAGCCATGGCCATACGCATCGGGTTGAACGGATCAATCCCGATAAAGTCGAGTGAACGACGGTCCAGATTGGCCCCTTCAAACGGATTAATATGCGCATGATAGGCCTGACCCGGAACAAAATGGCCTTCCGCATTAAACACAATCGGAATGGCGGCTATTTCAAGTAAGGCATCGGTTTGCGAATTAAAACCTGCTGTTTCGACATCGACCACAACAGGTAAGAATCCACGGAAACGCTGACCAATTAAAGGTAGAGTTTCGTCTGTCACACTTTTCTCCATTGGATGGTTTGACCGGCATATAGCGGAACAATCTGTTCACCATCCAAATAGTCTAAACTTGCAGGAATCACTTGGTCTTCTTTAACCAGGGTAATCGTACCAGTATTACGCGGCAAACCATAGAAGTCTGCGCCAAAGTGGCTGGCAAAACCTTCTAGGCGGTCCAGTTTACCGACCTGGTCAAAGGCTTGCGCATACAGCTCAATGGCGGTTGGTGCGCTATAGCAGCCGGCACAGCCGCAGGCATTTTCTTTGGCATTTTTAGAATGCGGCGCGCTGTCGGTTCCGAGGAAGAATTTCGGATTGCCACTGGTCGCCACTTCCAGCAAAGTCTGCTGATGGGTTTGACGTTTTAAAATAGGCAGGCAGTAGAAGTGTGGTTTAACCCCACCAACCAGCATGTCATTGCGGTTAAACAGCAAATGTTGCGGAGTAATGGTAGCGGCCACGTTGCGGTCCTGCTCCAGAACAAAGTGCGCTGCTTCGCTGGTGGTGATGTGTTCTAGCACCAGTTTCAGTTTCGGGAACTGTTTTAATAAAGGTGCCAACACTTCATCGAGGAAGCGTTTTTCACGGTCAAAAATATCGACATGCTGATGGGTTACTTCGCCGTGTAACAGCAGCGGCACCTGATGTTCTTCTAACTGTTCAATCACCGCATAGACTTTACGGATGTCGCTGACCCCATTGTCCGAGTTGGTGGTTGCACCGGCCGGATACAGCTTGATGGCATTGACATGCTCGGAGTCTTTAATTTTTTTCACTTCGGCTGGCGAAGTCTGATCGGTGAAATACAGTACCATGCGCGGATCAAACGCCACGCCTTCTGGCACATGCGCCATAATGCGTTCACGATAGCTGATCGCTTCTTCCACGGTTTTTACAGGCGGGACAAGATTCGGCATACAGATCGCACGTGCAAACTGTTTGGCAAGATCTGGAACTGTACGTTTTAATGCTAAACCGTCACGTAAGTGAGCATGCCAGTCATCTGGCTGTAAAAGAGTAATCGTATTCAAGGTGATGCCGATCGAAAAATAAATGGAATGATAATCTATAAACCTGACAATGATAACGTCAAATCTAGACAAAAGATGCCTTATATTGAATTAATTTTTATCATTTTGTGTTATTTTTAAGCGACTATAAAAATTATATTTTATGTCAATGGAATACAAATATAAGCTTGTCCAATTGCAATACGACAAGGAAAAAATAGAGGCACTGATTGCCCGGCAACGACGCAGCGCGGGTCAGGTGTTTCCGAAACAGCTGGAACAGGAATTTTGGCAGCAGTATTTGGAGCGTGCCCGGCATAATATTAACCAGTATTTCTGGTCGGGGGTGCTGGTCTATTTTATTCTGACCATGCTGGTCATTCCCGGGGATTACTGGATTATCCAGCCGCAACATTTCTGGCATGATTTTATCCGCTGTCTGCTCGGGCTACTCAATGGTGGCCTGTGTCTGCTGACGCTGTTTTTCTTTGCCCATTATAAAATCCTGCGGCGCTATTTTGCCTATGCCGCCATGGCGCTGGTGTTCTGGGCCATCCTGTCGATGACCTGGCTCACCATGACCGTGTATACCGAAGCACTGAAATATCAGGCCATGATGATCATCTGTATCATTTACATCATGGGCTATGTGCTGACCGGGGTAAAACCATTTCATATGCTGCTGACCGGATTAATGGCGGCAGTCATGACCATGGTCATGCTGTTTACCTTTTACATTCCAATTGATGTGATGGTGATGGCGCGGGTGCTCATCGGCAGCGTAGTGATGGGTTTTTTAATGAGTAAAATGCTGTGTACCCGAGAGCGGATGATCTTTCTGGTGATGCAGCAGGCGAAACTCGGCGAGAAAATTAACCGGATTAACAGTGAAGAATTGCTGCATTTAAGCCAGCATGATGCACTGACCAAAGTGTCGAACCGGCGCAACTTTGATGAAATGCTGAACAGCTATTATGAGCAGGCGCGGCATGATGAACGGCCCTTGTCCTTGCTATTTATTGATGTCGATTTCTTTAAGCTGTTTAATGATTTTTATGGCCATCAAAAAGGTGATGAAGTCATTTCATCAGTGGCCAAGTCCATTAAAGACGCAATTCGGCATATGGATTTTGTGGCGCGTTATGGCGGCGAAGAATTTGTGGTGTTGCTGCCTGAAACTGATGCGCATGGTGCTTATGCGGTGGCGTCAAATATTTTTAGGGCGATTGAACGGCTGGCCATTCCACATGAAAAATCCAGTGTGTCCGATATCATTACTATCAGCCTGGGTTTTACCGTGTATAAAGGCGAGCTCGAGATTTCCAAGGATGATCTGATTAGCCGTGCCGACCAGGCGCTGTACCGGGCGAAAAAACTCGGCCGGAACCAGATTTATTATCAGACCGCGCAGGTCAGCGATATTCTGCAAGGTTTAGAATAAATCCCAAACAGCAAGTACAAAAAAACCGCCCCGAAGGCGGTTTTTTCATAGAGACAACTTATTTCTTGTCTTTTAATTGTGGAACAGCAGAACCTGTACCCACGGCCAGTAAACCGGCACCGGTATAAATGCCAAGTTTTTGACGGGTATCGGTAATGTCCAGGTTACGCATGGTTAACTGACCAATACGGTCCATTGGCGTGAACATTGAATCACCTTTTTCCATGGTCAAACGCTCAGCTTCATAGGTGAGGTTTTCAGATTCAGTATTCATGATGGTGTAGTCATTACCACGACGCAGTTCTAAAGTCACCGTACCAGTAATGGCTTTCGCAACCCAACGCTGTGCAGTTTCACGCAGCATCAGTGCTTGAGAATCGAACCAGCGACCTTGATACAGTAAACGGCCTAAACGTAAACCGTTAATGCGGTATTGTTCGATGGTGTCTTCGTTATGAATACCTGTCACTAAACGCTCGTAAGCAATGTGCAGCAGTGCCATACCCGGAGCTTCGTAGATACCACGAGATTTCGCTTCAATGATACGGTTTTCGATCTGATCCGACATCCCCAGACCGTGACGGCCACCAATGCGGTTGGCTTCCAGAATGAACTCTACCGGATCTTCGATACGACGGCCATTCAGTGCAACCGGGAAACCTTCTTCAAAGGTAATTGAAACTTCTTCAGGTGCAATTTCAACGTCATCTTTCCAGAACGCAACGCCCATGATTGGCTCAACAATCTTGATACCGGCATTCAGGTATTCCAGATCTTTGGCTTCGTGTGTTGCACCCAGCATGTTCGAGTCAGTCGAGTAGGCTTTTTCTTTTGACATTTTATAGTCGAAGCCGTTGTCGATCAGGAACTGTGACATTTCTGCACGGCCGCCCAGCTCATCAATAAAGGTCTGGTCTAACCACGGCTTGTAAATTTTGAGCGCCGGGTTGGTCAGTAAGCCGTAACGGTAGAAACGCTCGATGTCGTTACCTTTATAGGTTGAACCATCACCCCAGATGTTCACGTCATCTTCTTTCATGGCAGTAACCAGCATGGTACCAGTAACTGCACGGCCCAGTGGTGTGGTGTTGAAGTAAGGCACACCACCTGTTGAAATGTGGAACGCGCCACACTGAATTGCAGCAATACCTTCAAGTGCCAGCTGTAAACGGCAGTCGATTAAGCGTGCTTTTACTGCGCCATAGGCTTCCGCTTTCTTCGGAATAGCATCGTAATCATCTTCATCTGGCTGACCCAAGTTTGCTGTGTAGGCATAAGGTTCAGCGCCTTTTTGTTTCATCCACAATAAAGCAGCAGAAGTATCTAGACCACCAGAGAAGGCGATACCCACTTTTTTGCCTACTGGTACGCTTTGCAAGATCGTTGCATTATCAGTCATTGCGAGTCCTAACTTATGAATATAGGCAACCAAAATGGTGGCCAAGGAGAATTCGAAAATGGCGCTATTGTAGCACTTTTCCGAAACGATGTTTTCTGAAAAATTTGCTTTCTGAAAAAAGTTAGACTTTTTTCATCGGTTTCAGTTTATTTTCGGCCACAGCAGCCCATTCCTGGCTTGAGTATGATAGAACAATTTATATCCACAGAGAGGAAATGCCGATGCAGCCCAATGTCACACCGCCCCCATTGATCTCCAACAATAACCGCAATGAAACCCTGGCGCTGGTTCATGGTATTTATGCCGGTTTACTCAGTTTTAGTGCAGTGGTGTTCCTGTATCTGGAATATCAGCAGCGCAGTATTGCTACCCTCAATTTAGTGATTGTGATGGCCTTGATGCTGCTGTTGATTTATCTGAATATCAGCGCCTGTTTGAAAGTGAAACGGGGCAATGGTGAAGGACGCACACTGTCGCGTATTCTGGCAGTGCTAATGTTATTAAGCTTTCCAATTGGCACGGTGCTCGGTGCAATTGCGCTATGGAAAAGCAGCAGCAAGCAGTGGCAGAACTGACATTGGCAGTTTGTCATGATAATTTTTTGAAAATGCCATAAACAAATAATAAAAAATCGCTACAGTATTATGCAACAAGTTGCAAAACCAGCGTACAGGAATACATGATGACAACAAGCTATGCACATCTGCTCAGTCCCTTACATTTAGGTTTTACCACCCTGAAAAACCGGGTGGTGATGGGGTCCATGCATACCGGTCTGGAAGACCGCTTTTATAATTATCCGAAACTGGCGGCCTATTTTGGTGAGCGTGCCAAAGGCGGCGTTGGCCTGATTATTACGGGCGGGATTTCACCGAACCGTCAGGGCTGGTTATTACCGGCCGGCGGCACCATGAATACCTTGGGGGATATTGCACCGCATCGACTGGTGACCCACGCGGTACATAAGCATGGCGCCAAAATTCTGTTGCAGATTCTGCATGCCGGCCGTTATGGCTATCAGCCTTTTGTGGTGTCGGCCAGCCCGATTAAATCGCCAATTTCACCGTTTAAACCGCGCCAGCTCAGCGATAAACAGATTTTAAACACCATTCAGGACTATGTGAAAACCGCCAGTCTGGCCAAAAAAGCCGGTTATGATGGCGTGGAAATCATGGGCTCTGAAGGCTATTTGCTAAACCAGTTTTTAAGCCGTCATGTTAATCAGCGCAATGACCGCTGGGGTGGCCCGATTGAAAACCGAATGCGCTTTGCTGTGGAAATTGTCAAAGCCATTCGTGCAGAAATTGGCGATAAATTTATTATCTGCTTCCGTCTGTCGATGCTGGATCTGGTACATGATGGCAACACTATGGATGAAGTCATCACGGTAGCCAAAGCCTTGGAACAGGCCGGTGTGACTTTACTGAATACCGGTATTGGCTGGCATGAAGCGCGTATTCCGACCATTGTGACTTCGGTGCCGCGCGCAGCGTTTGTGGATTACACGGCAGCGGTGAAACAGCAGGTATCGATTCCGGTGATTGCTTCTAACCGGATTAATATGCCGGATACGGCCGAAGAAATTCTGGCAGCGGGCAAAGCCGACATGATTCAGATGGCGCGTCCTTTACTGGCCGATGCTTTCTGGGTCAATAAAACCGCCACTAACCGGGTCGATGAAATCAATACCTGTATTGCCTGTAATCAGGCCTGTCTGGATCATACCTTTAAAAACCAGCGCGCCACCTGTCTGGTCAATCCGCGTGCTGCTTATGAAACCGAACTGGTCTATGTCAAAACCAAACAGCCAAAACGGATTGCCGTGGTGGGCGGTGGAGTCGCTGGTATGTCTGCTGCAACGGTGGCTGCAGGCCGTGGTCATCAGGTGACATTATTTGAAGCCAATGCCGATGTCGGCGGGCAGTTTAATCTGGCCAAAGTGATTCCGGGCAAAGAAGAATTCCACGAAACCATCCGCTATTTTAAAGTGCAGCTGGAAAAAACTGGCGTAGATGTACGTCTGAATACCAAAGTTAACCGCGAGCAGCTGGAACGTGAAGGTTTTGAGGAGGTGATTGTTGCCACTGGTGTGGTGCCACGTACACTCAATATTCCGGGCAGCGATTTACCCCAAGTTCTGTCTTATGCCGAAGTGCTGAATGGCGCGCCTGTCGGTCATAAAGTGGCGGTAATTGGCGCTGGCGGCATTGGCTTTGATGTGTCCGAGTTTTTACTAAAACCGGAGCAGCAGCCACAGCCGCAACCTGTGGAGGACTGGAAACGCGAGTGGGGTGTCGATTTAAATCCACACTATGTGTCTGAAGGCGGTATGCAGGCACCGGAAATTCATCCCCCTGTGCGTGAAATTTATTTGTTGCAGCGTAAAACCACGCCATTGGGTGCCGGGCTAGGCAAGACCACCGGCTGGGTGCATCGTGCACAACTGAAAAAGCACGGCGTACGCATGTTGCGTGGGGTGCAATATAAAGCCATTGGTGATGAAGGCTTGTGGGTAGAAATGGATGGCCATGACCAGTTATTGCGGGTCGATACCGTGGTGGTCTGTGCCGGGCAGGAATCTGTTAAAGAGATTATGCCGGCAACTGGCCAGCAGACCTTGGCGCAATATCACATTATTGGCGGGGCAAAACTGGCAGCAGAACTGGATGCCAAGCGCGCCATTCGCGAAGGTGCTGAATTGGCCGCCAAACTTTAAACATTTGATGAAACAATATTCATTTGAGTCACTTGAATGTAATTTTTACTTGTCAGATGGAAAAAAGCTTCGTATTATGGCGCACATGGAAGCGTGGCAGAGCGGTTTAATGCACCGGTCTTGAAAACCGACGAGGGTGTGAGTCCTCCGTGAGTTCGAATCTCACCGCTTCCGCCAAATTCAAAAAGCCCTTGTATTTGCAAGGGCTTTTTCCTTGCTTGTGCTTTTGTCCCACATTGTAACCCACATAAAATTTTGGATTGGAATAATCAAAATAAAAATAATTCAGATGGCTTTGGATAATAGGTAAATAGAGTGAACCGTTAAAACACTTCGTGCCTGGCATCAAAAATATTTAGATAAACAAAATCCAGTTAAAGTACAGCAGCTTTCAGATCAAGAACGTATTAAACAACTGGAACGCGAAAATAAAGAACTGCAACGTGCTAACGAAATTCTACGTAAAGCAGCTGCTTTTTTCGCCCAGGCGGAGCTCGATCGCCCACACAAATAATGGTGGATTTCATCCATAACAATAAAGACTTATATGGTGTTGATGCGATTTGTAGGATTTTACCGATCGTAGCTTCAACCTATTACCGAACTTTAGATCTCGCTGATGAGAAGCATTGCTTCGCAAGGGAACATCGAGCGAAACGAGATCTACATGATGAGCATCATGCTGAACAAATTAAACGTATTTGGAAAGAAAGTTCAGGTCGATACGGTGTGCGTAAGGTCTGGCAACAATTGAAACGTTAAGGTTATGTTATCGCACGTTGTAGAGTTGCTCGATTGATGCAGAAGCTAGGTATACAAGGTGTTTGGCGTGGTAAGAATAAACAAACCACCCGTAACCGAGATGACCAAAAACGAGCAGATGATTTAGTGAAACGGAATTTTAATGCTGATCATCCTGACCCTTGCGAAGCAGTGCTCAGGTCGATGACTTCACGTATATTCAAACAAATTCAGGCTGGATCTATACCGCCTTTATTATTGATGTGTTCTCACGAGCAATTGTTGGATGGAAAGTATCGACACGGATGAATACAGATATGGTGCTTGGTGCATTGGAGCAAGCATTGCACGATCGAGGTATGCCAAAGAATGTGATTCATCATTCCGATAGAGGTGTTCAATATCTTTCTATTCGCTATACCAATCGTTTAGAAGCTGCAAATTTACGAGCATCAGTCGGTACAACTGGTGATTCATATGATAATGCTCTGGCTGAAACGGTGAATGGCTTATACAAAACAGAAGTGATTGAATTTTAAAAGCAGATTAGCAAGGTTTAGCAGATGTACAACTTGCGACACTAAACTGGGTAGATTGGTTCAATAAAGAGCGTGTACATAGTGCACTGGGTTATGTATCGCCTTTTGATTTTGAAGCAATGTACTATGATAAGATTAACCCGTTAGGTCAGGTGGCCTAACTTAAATAAAAAGTCTCCGACAAACCCGGTACGGTTCACCCTATGAACGATTAAAAGAAAAATTATGTTAATATCTTGGTGTCAGTGGAAGTACTGGTATTCACATGTCCCCTTGTCCGTTATAGGTCATTCGTCTTATGCCGCCTCCCTGATGCTCGCGTCACGGAGGCGATTTTATTAAACGCTAATGGGACAGTAGCGGTTTTGAAAGTGCCTGGAAATTATTGTACTTCTGGCGGGAAACCATCTTCATTCAGCGCCGCCACCAGCTGATCTACGCTGGCACTGCTGTCAACGGTAACGATTTTACTGTCCAGATCAATGTCAACTTTGGCATTCGGGTCCACATCCTGAATGGTGGCTGTTACACCGCGGGCACAGCCGCCGCAAGTCATATTGGCAATATGCAGTTTCATTAAGATGCTCCATGAGTCATGTGAAGATGCTTTCAGTTTAAAGTTTGTCATGATGGGAAGGTCAAGCCAAATTTTTATGCGCAGAGACTTGACCTTCCCATGATGTCAATCTGTATGCTGTAAGAAAGTCTGGGTATTGGCCGAGGTAGGGCATGAGCATCTCCAATTCATCTGCTGTTTTTCGTGAAACATTGTCTATTCAGGGCATGACCTGTGCTTCATGTGTAGGCCGGGTGGAAAAAGCCTTAAAAAAAGTAGATGGGGTCGAGCAGGCCAATGTTAATCTGGCCACCGAACAGGCCGTGGTCGAATCTTCTGTACCACTTGATCGGGCTGCTTTGGTCAAAGCCATCGAGCGCGCCGGTTATGATGTGGTCGTCGCGGCACCCATCGAATTGTCGATTGATGGCATGACCTGTGCCTCCTGCGTGGCGCGGGTAGAAAAAGCCCTGAAAAAAGTGCCGGGGGTGCAGCAGGCTAATGTCAATCTGGCCACTGAGCAGGCCTGGGTCGAAGCCGATACTACGGTCAGTGCCGATAAACTGATTCAGGCCATCCGTAAGGCTGGTTATGATGCCCAGCTACAGACCACGACCACCACTGAACAGGCGGATCAGAAAGCCAGCGAGCAGCAGCAACTAAAACGTGATCTGATGATTTCCCTGGTGCTGGCCATTCCGGTATTTGTGCTGGAAATGGGCTCGCATTTAATTCCGGCTTTTCATATGTGGGTCATGCATCAGATCGGGCAGATGCCGAGCTGGCTGTTGCAGTTCGTGTTGACCACGCTGGTATTGCTATTTCCGGGCCGGCGTTTTTATCAAAAAGGCATTCCGGCCTTGCTGCGTTTCGCGCCGGATATGAACTCGCTTGTGGCGGTTGGAACGCTGGCCGCGTACAGCTTTTCGGTGGTGGCGACTTTTATGCCACAGCTGTTACCGGAAGGCACGGTCAATGTCTATTTTGAAGCTGCCGCGGTGATTGTCAGCCTGATTCTGCTGGGTCGCTACTTTGAAGCCAAAGCCAAAGGTCGTACTTCGCAGGCAATTCAGCACCTGATCGGCATGCAGCCAAAAACTGCCCGCATTGTACGCAATGGCCAAAGTGTGGAAGTGCCGCTGGCTGAAGTCAGCTCGGGTATGCAGGTCGATATCCGCCCAGGAGAGCGGATTCCTGTGGATGGGGAAGTGCTGGAGGGCCGTAGTTATGTCGATGAATCCATGATTAGCGGAGAGCCGCTGCCAGTAGAGAAAATGGCAGGCAGCGCCGTGGTGGGCGGCACCATCAACCAGAATGGCAGTCTGAGCATCCGCGCAACTGCGGTGGGGGCAGATTCGGTGCTGGCGCAAATTATCCGCATGGTCGAGCAGGCGCAAGGCTCCAAACTGCCCATTCAGGCGCTGGTCGATAAAGTCACCATGTGGTTTGTGCCAGCCGTAATGCTGATGGCTGTGCTGACCTTTCTGGTCTGGCTGATTTTTGGTCCTGAACCGGCGCTGACCTTTGGTCTGGTCAATGCTGTAGCGGTGCTGATTATTGCCTGTCCATGTGCTATGGGGCTGGCCACTCCAACCTCGATTATGGTCGGCACTGGACGTGGGGCAGAAATGGGCATTCTGTTCCGTAAAGGCGAAGCCTTGCAGCTGTTACAGGAAGCGCAGGTGGTGGCGGTAGATAAAACCGGCACCTTAACCGAAGGCAAGCCGCAACTGACCGATTTTCATGTACAGGCCGGTTTTGAGCAGACGCAATTATTAAGCTGGGTGGCGGCGGTAGAAGCCAAGTCGGAGCATCCGATTGCCTTTGCTATTGTCGAAGCCGCGCAGCAACAAGGCTTATCTTTACCAGCTGTGAGCGATTTTGATTCGATTGTCGGGTCCGGCGTGAAAGGGCAGGTCAATGGTCAATGGCTGCATATCGGGGCCGACCGTTATATGCATCAGCTGGGTTTAAGTACCACAGCCTTTGATCAGGTTGCGGTACGTTTGGGGCAGGAGGGAAAAACACCACTGTATGTGGCGGTAGAGGATCAACTGGCGGCCATCATTGCCGTGGCCGATCCAATCAAAGACAGCACCTTTGCCGCGATTGAAGCCTTGCATCAGTTGGGCGTAAAAGTGGCAATGATCACCGGCGATAACCGGCATACCGCCGAAGCGATTGCCCGGCAGCTAAAAATTGATACTGTGGTTGCCGAAGTTCTGCCGGAAGGCAAAGTCGATAGCGTACGTGAATTGCAGCAGCAATATGGCCGTCTGGCCTTTGTCGGCGATGGGATTAATGATGCCCCGGCGCTGGCACAGGCCGATGTCGGGCTGGCCATTGGCACCGGTACCGATGTAGCCATTGAAGCCGCCGATGTGGTGCTGATGTCCGGCAGTTTAAAAGGCATTCCCAATGCGATTGCTTTAAGTCAGGCCACTATCCGCAATATCCGCCAGAACCTGTTTTGGGCCTTTGTTTATAACGTGGCCTTAATTCCGATTGCCGCCGGCGTGCTGTATCCGCTGTGGGGCATTTTACTGTCGCCGATGTTTGCTGCAGGCGCAATGGCACTGTCATCCGTGTTTGTGCTGGGCAATGCTTTACGCCTGAAGCGCTTTGCCGCGCCGCTGCAATAGCGGTTGGCGTCAGGATATTTTCGGTTTAAGATCGGAGGCAGGTCTTAAACCGCCGTATTGAGCGAGAAGCATGTGAATATTGGTCAAGCCGCAAAGCAGTCGGGCATCTCTGCCAAAATGATCCGTTATTATGAAAGTATCGGCCTGCTCACGGCTGCCCAGCGCAGTGCTGCCGGTTATCGGGTCTATTCCGAGCAGGATTTAAAAACCCTGAATTTTATTCGTCATGCCCGCGAGCTGGGCTTTTCTACCGAGCAAATGAAAGAACTAATTTCGCTGTGGAAAAATAGCGGCCGCCAGAGTGCAGAAGTGAAAGCGCTGACCTTAAAACATATTGATGAGCTGAACCAGAAAATCCAGCGTTTACAGGACATGGTCAATTTGTTGCAGCAATCTGCGCAGCATTGTCAGGGCAATCACAGCGCGGAATGTGCCATTCTGGACCAGATTGAAAAAGGCGGATAAGCCAGTAAGCAGCAGGAATCGAATTGCAGGAGGATGAATCAATGCAGATTCATCCTCCTTTTTTATGCTTTATTTACGGATTTGAATGGCAAACTGAATCACATGCGACTTCCCCTGATGCAGCTGTCCTTCATGACGTTCCACTTCACCGACAAAGAAATGCAGCAGATGATCTTGCTGGAAGATCTCTAGAAAATCACGTGGATCATACAGCATGTCAGGATTGCCCGGGCCACCGGTGGCATAGGCCAGTTGTGCTTTGGAATAGACCTCGCCAATGAACCAGCCACCGGATTTCAGGCTATGACGCACGCCGTGCAGTAATTTCTGCTGGGTCGGCTGATTGACATGACCAAACACGCAAATCGCATGCTGAAACTGGTTTTCCGGCCATTCTACCTGACTTAAATCCACCGCGGCGGTGTCCAAGGTCAGCTGTTTGGCCTGGGCATGTTTTTGGGCTTTTTCAAGCGCAACAGTCGAATAATCCCAGAGTAGTCCGGCAAACGGCAGTTGCTGTTCACGGGCGCGCTCGGCCAGATAAATCAGGTTACGGCCTTCACCTTCAGCAATGCCCAGCGTAGCGCCAGAAATCGCTAACTGCTGGGCCATCTGCTGAATAAAAACGTTGGCCGCTTCGCCATATAAATGATTGGTGCTGTGGTAGCGTTCATCCCATGGATTGCTAAAGCGAGGTGTCATATGCAGGCCCTTCATTGGTTAAAAATAAACGGGGGAGAAGATTAAGACTGGCCTTGACTATAACATATTATAAAAACACATATTGTTTTATTCGGCTTCGGCAAGTTGTATTTGGGTGAAGCCTGATGGGCCGGCTTTGCTGCGGTTAATATTCAGTGTATTTACTGCAATAGCGCTTCATCCGCAGGGCCTTCAGGCGTTATCATGGACAGATCAAAGCATTGGATTGCCTTATGAAAATTATTGCCGATGAAAATCTGGCCTTTACCGATTATTTTTTTGCCGAGTTTGGTGAAATCTCCCATCGTCCGGGCCGGACCTTAACTGCGCAGGACCTGCACGATACCGAAGCCTTACTGGTGCGCTCGGTAACCAAGGTCAATGCCGAACTGATCCAGCACAGCAAGCTGCGTTTTGTGGGCAGTGCCACCATTGGTACCGATCATCTGGATATTGCCGCGCTGGAACAGCAGCAGATTCGCTGGTCCAATGCCGCCGGCTGTAATGCACAGGCGGTTGCCGAATATGTGATTACCGCCTTACTGCATGTGCGTCCAGCCTTACTGGAAGCAGGCCAGCAGTTCTGTCTGGGCATTATCGGACTGGGCAATGTCGGTTCGCGTCTGGCGGTAATGGCGGAACTGCTGGGCTGGAAAGTGGTGGCTTATGATCCTTTGGTGCAACGTGAAAGTGTGCAGCAACTGGCATTGGCAGACGTATTGGCTCAGGCCGATGCCATTTCGATTCATGTGCCGCTGACCAAAACCGGTCCGTATCCGACCTATCATCTGTTCAATGCCGAAACCCTGGCCCAGATGAAGCCGGATGCAATTTTAATTAACTCAGCGCGTGGTCCGGTGGTGGCAGAGCAGGCATTAATGACCGATATCCAGCAGACCGGGCGTGCGGTGGTGCTGGATGTATTTGAGCATGAACCGGAAATTTCTGCCGAATTATTACATCTGGTCACGTTGGTAACGCCGCATATTGCCGGTTACAGTCTGGAAGGCAAAGCCCGCGGCACACAAATGATTTATACCGCTTTTTGTGAAGTCTTTGGGCAAGTGGCACATAAACGCTTTGAAAACCAGTTGCCGCCGTGCAGCGATTATTTTAGTGGTCAGCCGTTAAAAGCCGCACTGCAACAGCATCTGCCACAGATGTATGATATTGCCGCCGATGACGCCAAATTACGTGCCTGCTTAAAAGACGGCAAGGTCGATCAGCAGGCCTTTGACCATTTACGCAAGACTTATCCGCTGCGCCGTGAATGGGCTGCGCATGGAGGGCCAGCCGCATGAGCCTGAACTATCAGCCGACCTGTAGCCTTGAGGCCATGCGCGCCCGCGCCAAGATGTACGCCCAGATTCGCCAGTTTTTTGCTGAGCGCGAAGTGCTGGAAGTGGAAACGCCTATTTTGTCGCAGGCCGGTGTCACCGATGTACATTTAAGCTCGGTACAGGCCAAGCGTCATGTATTGGGCCAGCAGCAGACGCATTATCTGCAAACTTCGCCTGAATTTGCCATGAAACGCCTGCTGGCCAGTGGCAGTGGCCCGATTTACCAGATCTGCAAGGTGTTTCGTGATGATGAGCACGGCCGTAAACACAATAGCGAATTTACCATGCTGGAATGGTATCGCCCGGGTTTTAGCCTGAAAGAGCTGATGTTTGAAGTCACCGATTTACTCAATCTGACCTTGGCACAGCGTTTTGGTGAAGTACGTCCAACGGTACTGAGTTATAAACATGCTTTTATGGATCGGCTGGATCTGAATCCGCTGCAAGCGACATTATCTGAATTGAAAGCCTGCTGTCAGCGTGTCGGGCTAAGCCTCGATTTAGGTGATGATCGTCTGGGCTATATCGACCTGTTGTTCTCGCATATGGTTGAGCCTAGTCTGGGCTTTGATACGCCGGTATTCCTGACTGATTTCCCGCCGGAACTGGCCTCACTGGCCAAAACTCGTGTCGATGAAGATGGCGAACTGGTTGCCGCCCGTTTTGAGCTGTACATTGAAGGGCTGGAACTGGCCAATGCCTATGATGAACTGGCTGATGCCGAGGTGCTCCGTGGCCGTTTTGAAGCCGACAATCAGGAGCGGGAAAAACTGGGCTTGCATGTGATGCCACTTGATGAATATCTGCTCAGTGCCTTGCCTCAGATGCCGCCATGTTCAGGTATTGCGCTGGGTATTGACCGTTTATTGATGGTTGCCACCCAGCAGATGCGTTTGGAACAGGTAATTACTTTTCCGGCCGAGCAGTCTTAAGGCAGGTTGATCCAGATCAGCGCAGGGGATGGTTCATCCCTAGGAAATAAAAATACCCGTGTATAGCACGGGTATTTTTAATTTTATGACTCAATTTTAGCTTGCAGCGGTATATTCTGCTTTCAGCACTTCAATGGCTTTAATACGGCGCTGAATCAGCATTTCACCAATATCCGGGCCTTTAATCTCAGGCGGTAAATCCTGCGCTTTAATGCCGCGCACCACCTGCATGGCTTTGAGCACATAATCGGCCTGCGGATAGTCCCGATCTTCCATGCCTAAACGGCCACGCGAATCACATTCACAGGCCTGAACAAAGGCTTCTACCCGTTCCGGGCGACGCAACACATCCAGACGCTGTAGCAGACGCCATAAGGTGCCCGGTTTCAAGGTCAGGGCCTGATGGCATTTTAAATGTTCCTTGCACACCGCCAGTGCCAGCTGTTTGGTATAGGTCGGCACTTTCAGGCGGTCACACAGGTCAGTAACCGGCTGAATACCACGTTCTTCATGCATGATATGACGCGGTAATTCATCGGCTGGGGTCAGGGCCTTGCCCAAGTCGTGCACCAGCACGGCAAAACGCACATCCAGACTGTAATTCTGGCGGCAGGCCTGTTGCAGGGACATTAAGGTATGCACGCCGCAGTCAATTTCCGGATGATATTCCGGGCGCTGTGGAATCCCAAACAGGGCATCAATTTCCGGGAACAAGGCTTTTAAGGCACCGCAGCGACGCAGCACTTCAAAGTATTCATCGGCATGATCTTCCTGCAAGGCGCGTGCAGTTTCTTTCCAGACCCGTTCCGGGGTTAAGGTATCCAGCTCGCCAGATGCTGCCAGCGTGCGCATCAGGGTCAGGGTGTCATCGGCCACACGAAAGCCCAGCGCTTTATAACGCGCAGCAAAACGGGCAATTCTGAGTACACGTAATGGGTCTTCAACAAAGGCGTCGGAAACATGACGCAGCACTTTTTGCGCCAGATCCTGCTGTCCACCATAAGGATCATAGACCTGGCCGTTTTCATCCATGGCCATGGCATTAATGGTCAGGTCACGACGGATTAAATCTTCTTCCAGCGTGACATTGGGTGCAGTATAAAACTCGAAACCATGATAGCCCTGACCGGCTTTACGTTCGGTACGGGCCAGTGCATATTCTTCTTTTGATTCAGGATGTAAAAACACAGGGAAGTCTTTGCCCACGGGCTGATAGCCTTGGGCCAGAAGCTGTTCGGGTGTTGCCCCGACAACCACATAATCTTTTTCGTGATAGGGGTGCCCCAGCAAATGATCTCGCACCGCACCGCCTACTAAATAAACTTGCATGAAAAAACCTCTATTCTTGAGGTCATCATGCAACAGAATAGAGGTTTTCTCAAGTCAGAATGCCGAGCTTTTCACTCGGCATTCAGTTTTTATAGCGCGTCTTGTTCCGCTTGCTGAATTTCTGCCACGGTTAACGCAGTCATATTCACCACACGACGGGTGGTCGCTGTTGGCGTTAAAATATGTACCGGTTTCGCTGCGCCCAGCAAAATTGGACCAATGGTCACGTTGCTGCCTGAAGTCGATTTCAACAGGTTAAACGAAATATTGGCTGCATCCAGGTTCGGCATAATCAGCAGGTTAGCTGAACCTTTGAAGCGTGAGTTCGGGAATGCGAAATGGCGAATATTTTCGTCCAGTGCCGCATCACCATGCATTTCACCTTCCACTTCAAGTTCTGGTGCAATCTCAGACAGAATATCAAACACTTTACGCATTTTTTGCGCGCTGGCATCGTTCTGGTCTGAACCAAAGCTTGAATGCGACAGCAGGGCAATACGTGGTGTTACACCAAAACGGCGTACTTCTTCAGCGGCCAGAATGGTCATTTCAGCCAGCTGTTCAGCTGTCGGATTACGGTTGATGTAAGTGTCGGCAATAAACAGGTTACGATCTTCCAGCATCAGCGCATTCAGAGTGAAGAAAGTATTGTGACCTTCTTTCAGACCAATAATATTGCTGACGAAGTCTAAGTGAATGTCGTAGCTTGAATAAGTACCACATAACATACCGTCAGCCAGACCGTGTTTCACCAGCATTGCGGCAATTAGAGTCGAACGGCGACGTGCTTCACGCTGCGCATATTCAGGCGTTACACCTTTACGCTGCATGATGCTGTAGTAATCATCAGCGAATTTTTCGTAATCCGGGTTTTTCTCCTGATCAACAATAGTGATATTCACACCATGTTCCAGACGTAAGCCCAGTTTCTTGATATTCGCTTCAATAACCGCGGTACGACCCACCAGAATCGGTTGTGCCAGACCTTCGTCCACTGCAATTTGTACTGCACGTAAAACGCGTAAGTCTTCGCCTTCTGCATAGGCAATGCGTTTCGGATCGGTTTTCGCCTGCGCAAAAATTGGTTTCATCATAAACGCAGAGTTATATACAAACTCTGACAGACGTTGATGATAAGCCGAGAAGTCCTGAATTGGACGTGTTGCCACGCCTGAATCCATCGCTGCTTTGGCAACCGCTGGAGCAATTTCAAGAATCAGACGCTGATCAAGCGGACGTGGAATTAAATAGTCACGACCAAATGAAGCAGATTTCTCACCATAGGATGCCGCATCTGCTTCTATGTGCGCCATACGTGCAATCGCGTGTACGCAGGCAATTTTCATTTCTTCGTTAATGGTGGTTGCACCGACATCTAGCGCACCACGGAAGATGTACGGGAAGCACAGCGCGTTATTCACCTGGTTCGGATAGTCGGAACGGCCGGTTGCCATAATTACATCATCACGTACTTCGTGGGCATGTTCAGGCAGAATTTCCGGGTCCGGGTTAGCCAGAGCGAAGATGATTGGATTAGCCGCCATCTGCTTGACCATTTCTTTGGTCAGAATACCGGCAGCAGAGAGACCGAGGAACATATCGGCACCGGCAATTACATCGGCCAGTTGGGTTGCTTCAATATCCTGTACGTAGCGTTTTTTCGACTCGTCCAGACCTTCACGTTTGGTGGTCAATAGACCGCGTGAGTCCGCCACAATAATATTTTCTTTTTTCGCACCCAGGGCACAAAGCAGGTCCAGGCACGACAGGGCAGCAGCACCGGCACCTGAAGCCACAATCTTGATTTCGGCAATGTTTTTGCCGTTCAGTTGTAGCGCATTCAGCAGCGCAGAACCGACGATAATTGACGTACCATGCTGGTCATCATGGAACACCGGAATGTTCATGCGTTCACGCAGTTTTTGCTCAATGTAGAAGCATTCTGGTGCCTTGATGTCTTCAAGGTTAATCCCGCCAAAGGTTGGTTCGAGTGCAGCAACGATATCAACGATTTTGTCTGGATCATTTTCAGCGATTTCGATGTCAAATACATCGACGCCGGCGAATTTCTTGAACAGAACGCCTTTACCTTCCATAACCGGTTTAGATGCTAAAGGACCGATGTTCCCTAAACCTAGTACAGCGGTACCGTTACTCACCACGGCAACCAGGTTGCCACGTGCTGTATACAGTGCTGCAGTAGAAGGATCTCGTTCAATCTCTAAACATGGTGCCGCGACACCAGGTGAGTATGCAAGCGCTAAGTCACGTTGGTTGACCAGCTGCTTACTTGGGGTAACGCTGATTTTACCTGGAGTAGGAAATTCGTGATAATACAAAGCCTGCTGTTTTAATGATTGATCGTCCATCTGAATCTCGTATGTTACTGTGTCCAGCGATGCTGGCGGTTTGTGCTAAATCTGCTCGAATATACCATTACTTACGCACTAAGCACAGTCAAAGCTGCGCATTTTTAGAACAAACTTAGAAGTTTAAGCTATAGATTAAGATTCACTAACAATAAGTGGTGTCTGCATTTTTTCACTCAGGAAGCGGGTCGCATCCTGTTGTGGCAGCGGTTTGGAGAATAAAAAGCCCTGGGCGATGTCGCAATCGAGCTTTCTGAGGTACTGAAGTTGATGTTCAGTTTCAATACCTTCAGCGACAATGGTCATGCCCATGGCTTTGCCCATGGCAATCATGGCACTGACAATGGCTTCCTGCTTGCTGTGGCCAATCTTGGACACAAAGCTGCGGTCGATCTTTAAAACATCTATAGGAAAATCGGTTAAGTAAGAGAGGGAAGAATAACCGGTACCAAAATCATCCAGCGAAATATGAATATGGCGCTTCTTGATTTCTTCCAGAATATATTTGACCTCGTCGGTATTTTCCAGCAACGACGATTCAGTAATTTCCAGTTCCAGGCTTTCACCGGAAATATGATAGGTATTGAGCGCCTCATCAATATCTTCCAGCAAATGTCCGCGTTGTAGCTGCTGCGCCACAATATTGACCGAAACCCGGATGTTATCAAAGCCCAGTGCCTGCCAGTCCCGAATCTGCTTGGCGGTTTGCTGAATTACGATATGGCCAATCTCTGAAATCAGGCTGGTTTGCTCGGCAATTGGAATAAATAAGCCGGGTGGAATCAGGCCTTTTTCCGGATGGTTCCAGCGTACCAAGGCTTCAAAACCGGAGACCTGCTGATCATGGAAATTGATTTTTGGCTGGTAATAGACGATCAGTTCATCATTTTTAATGGCCTGACGTAAATCGCGCTCAATGTGCACGTCCTGCTCTAACAGCTTGGTGGTTTCCAGCGAATAGTATTTGGTGGTATTGCCACCCAGACGCTTGGCTTCCGACAGCGCCTGTTCGGCACAGTTGTTTAAATAATCCAGCTGCCGGCCATGTTCAGGATATAAAGACACGCCCATCGACAGGGTAATAATATGGTCCTGACCCTGGATATTAAACGGCGCCGAGAAGGCTTTGGTAATACGTTCGCAATGCTGCTGCACCGATGGGCGAATATGTGACAGCTCATAAATAATGGCAAAGTCATCGCCATTTAAATGCGCCACCAACAGCGCTTCGGCATTAATGAGGCGTAAACGCTGTGCCACCTGTCTTAGCAGTTCATCGCCGCCATTATGGCTTAAATATTCATTCAGCACCCGGAACCGGTCGATGTTCAGACGAATCACCGCCAGTTGTTTAATCGAATCCTGATGGGACACCAGATACTGATGCAGCTGATAGTTATAATAAAACCGGTTAGGCAGATCGGTCAGCGTGTCATAATTTTCCAGATAGGACAGGCGCTGTTCCTGCCGGCGGCGCTCGGTTAAATCCGAGACAATCCCGACATAATGGGTAGAGCGGTTCTGCTCATTGCTGACGGTATTCATGTGCAGGCGGATGGTCAGCTCTTTGCCCGACAGGTATTTTTCATCCATTTCGCCATCATATTCGCCTTCTTTGAGCAGTTGCTTGACAATGGCATTGTGCATACTGCGCTGCCGTGATTTGTAATTGCTGGCAATATCAAACAGATGTTTGCCAATAATCTGCTCGCGACTAAAGCCGGTCAGCTGTTCAAAGCACGGATTGACCTCAATATAACGCAGGTCCTCATTCAGAATAAAAATCCCTTCTGCTGCCTGCTGTAGTACGCTGGCGGTCAGTTTCAGGCGTTCCTGATCAGTTTTTTCCTGATGGATGTCACGGCGGATACCGACCATGCGTAATGGACGCCGGGTTTCGGGGTCACGCTCAATCACACGGCCAACATCATGTACCCAGACCCATTTGCCATTGCTTTGCTGTACTCGGTAGGTCACTTCATAGCGGTCGGTCTGGCCACGCAGATGCTGCTTCATGGTGTTACGAAAATGCGCCAGATCATCCGGGTGAATCAGTTGCTGCAGTTTGTGATGATGGGCTTTAGAGCCGGACATTTTCAGCTGCTGGTGTTCATTGGTCAGGGTAATCAGGCGATGCTTGATGTCCCAGTCCCATGGTTTTAGCCCGGCCACTTCATGCGCCAGTACCAGATTGGCCTGTTGATCTTGTAAGGCTTTATGGATTTGCTCCAGATCAAAGGTCCGCTCTTTCACTTTCTGTTCCAGCATCTGGTTATTAAACTGCAGCTGCTGCTCAATGTCTTTGGAGCGGTTCATTTCCGTTTGCAGTTGCTGGCATAGCTGGTCGGTCCAGGCCACTTGCTGTTCGGCCTGTTTTTTCAGCTGATTATTCTTGAAATAGACGCTAGATAGCCGGCGATGCATGTGCATGGAGGTATTGGCACAAATCAGCAGACAGATTAAGGCAAAGTTGGTGGCCAGATAAAACAGCGGTTCGGTGTTGCTGTTAAAGAACAGTGGGGAAATTAAATACGGCACAATGGCCGGAATAAATACCAGCGAAAAATAGCTCAGGCGCTGGGTTAAAAAGGTGAGGGCAAAGGTCTGGCTAATAATCACCAGCAAAGCCGCCAGAATAATGGCCTGATAGGTGCTCATCTCCAGACTGTACTTCGGCAGGAAATAGTACAGCAGGGCAATGCCAATACCAAGGCTAATACCAACCAGCAGGCATACCAGCTTGATCCAGCGATGTGCCATTTGAATACTGTATTGACCGGGCTTAAAGCGCATTTCATTAAAGAACAGGCAGCCGGCCAGCCCCAGTTCACTCAGCAGGAACCAGGCATTAAACGCGAAAGTTGAAAAATTAAAAGAGTAGTGAAAAATAAAATAAATATAAAAACAGAGAATGAGGATGCTCAGCAAAAAGAAGCGCATCAGCCGGATTGTATTGGTGATTTGGGCAGCATACAAATACTGCTCCATGAGCTCATCCTGATGGTCTGACATATATCCCCAAAACCCTATAAATTACAGAGTATGTAAAAATCCATTTTATTTTATGAATAACCTGATATTAGGTGAAATTGTAAAATAATATTTTGAGATTAGTCAGTAAACTTTAAAAAAGCAATCATCTGACTCAGCATTCAGCTAAAAATAAGACGAATTACACGCTGAAGTTAAAATTTAAAATAGAAAGTGCGACCACAGGCGCAGTTTCAGTTCTTAACACGCGCTCGCCTATACACCAGTTCACAAAACCTTTCGTATTTGCGCTACTGATTTCAGCCTCGCTCAGGCCGCCTTCAGGCCCAATTAACAGGGCAAGTTCTGGCGTGGCATTGTGTAAGACATTCACTTCATCTTTGTTGGGTGCTAATACCAGTTTGGTGGCTGGCAGATCGGTATCGAGCCATTTTTCCAGCGACATCGGCGGGAGAATTTTAGGCACAATATTCAGACCACATTGCTCACAAGCAGCAATGGCGATACCTTGCCAGTGATCCAGTTTTTTCTGGTCACGGTCGTATTTCAGACGCATTTCGCAGCGTTCAGAGGTGAGGAGCTGAATCTCGGAAACGCCGAGTTCCACCGCTTTTTGAATGGCATAATCCATCCGGTCGCCCTTACTCATGACCTGACCGAGCAGGGCCTTGAATTTAGGTGTACGGTTGCCCGGATTAAAGCTGTTGACCATCACCGTTGCTGTTTTTTTCTGGACGTCGGTAAGGGTCACTTCATATTCGCCACCTTGTCCATTGAACAGGGTGGCTGTGTCGCCCACTTGTGCGCGCAGTACTTTACACCAATGGTGAAACACGGTTTCGGTCAGCGTGAGCTGCGTCTCAACCGTTAATTCAGCTTCAATATAAAAACGTGGCATAAAGTACAACTCGCAAAAAGAAAATTAGGCTAAACCAAGATCAGTCACAAGCTGACGGGTAGGCTCGGTATTGTTCATGGTGTAGAAGTGCAGACTTGGCGCACCACCTGCAATCAGGCGTTCACAGAATTTCAGCACCACTTCATGACCGAAGGCTTTAATCGATGCCGTGTCATCACCATATGTCGCCAGTTGCTTGCGAATCCAGCGTGGAATTTCAGCACCAGTACTATCGGCAAAGCGAATCAGGTTGCTGGCATTGGTAATTGGCATAATACCTGGCGCCACCGGAATATTGACACCGGCTTGCTGAATACGCTCAACAAAGTAGAAGTAGGCATCCGGATTGAAAAAGAATTGCGTTAAGGCTGCATTGGCGCCGGCATTTACTTTTTCAACAAAATGCTGAATATCTTTATCAAAGCTTTCCGCTTGTGGGTGCATTTCCGGATAGGCAGCCACTTCAATATGGAAATGATCACCGGAATGTTCACGAATAAAGCGGACTAGATCCTGTGCATATGGCAATTCACCCAAGCCAACCTGACCGGATGGCAAGTCACCACGCAGTGCCACAATACGGTCAATACCTTGTGATTTGTACAGGTCCAGCAATTCGGCAATACGGGCTTTATCATCACCAATACAAGACAGGTGAGGCGCAACCGGTGTGCCTTTGCCATTGAAGTCGTTAATGGTCGATAAGGTACGTTCACGAGTTGAACCACCAGCGCCATAGGTCACCGAGAAAAATTCTGGATTTAAAAGCTGAAGCTCTTGGTGTACGGTCTTGAGTTTTTCTGCACCGGCATCAGTTTTGGTTGGGAAGAACTCGAATGAAATCGGAATCTGTTTTGACATGTTGAAATCCTTTTTATAAATACTTTTTATTCACCCTCTCCCTGACCTCTCCCAAAGGGAGAGGAGTATTCATTACTGAATAACGCAGAGTCTTGGCTCAAATTACTTAAATTTCACAAGTAAAACTCGTAATGTAAATGATTTGAGAGTTCACCCTCTCCCTATGGGAGAGGGATGGGGTGAGGGCTAATTAATATTTATAAGCATCCGATTTAAACGGACCTTCAACCGCTACACCTAAGTAGTCCGCTTGTTCTTGCGTCAATTGCGTCAGAACGCCGCCAAAACCTGCAACCATTGCAGCTGCAACTTCTTCGTCCAATTTCTTCGGAAGCAGTTCAACGCGAATCGCGGCTTGTTTTTGATCTTCAGGAAGATCAGCAAATTTCTCAGCGAACAAGTGCATTTGACCTAAAACCTGGTTGGCAAATGAACCGTCCATCACGCGTGATGGGTGACCTGTTGCGTTACCCAGGTTCACTAAACGACCTTCAGACAGCAGGATCAGGTAATCATTTTCATTTTCTGAACGATACACCTGGTGAACTTGAGGTTTCACTTCAACCCACTTGTAACCACGTAGGTAGTTGGTGTCGATTTCAGTGTCAAAGTGACCGATGTTACATACAACAGCACCTGCTTTTAATGTATCCAGCATGGCAGCGTCACAAACGTGGTAGTTACCCGTTGTTGTTACGATCAGGTCAGTGTTTAAAAGAAGGTCAGCGTTAACGTCTTCTTTCTTGCCGGTTTGAACACCATTTTTGTATGGAGAAACCACTTCATAACCGTCCATGCAGGCTTGCATTGCACAGATAGGATCGATTTCAGAAACACGTACGATCATGCCTTCTTGACGAAGTGATTGCGCAGAACCTTTACCTACGTCACCGTAACCAATGACCAGCGCACGACGACCAGATAAAAGCATATCGGTTGCACGTTTGATGGCATCGTTGAGTGAGTGACGGCAACCGTATTTGTTGTCGTTTTTAGACTTGGTTACTGAATCGTTTACATTGATTGCAGGTACTTTCAGAGAACCGTCTTTCCACATTTCAAGCAGACGTTGTACACCTGTGGTGGTTTCTTCAGTAATACCGTGGATTTTCGCCAAAACTTCTGGGTATTTTTCGTGAACAAGTGCAGTTAAGTCACCGCCATCGTCCAGAATCATGTTGGCATCCCAAGGCGTGCCATTCACGTTAATTTGTTGCTCTAAGCACCACACGTATTCTTCTTCAGTTTCACCTTTCCAAGCGAACACAGGAACACCAGACGCAGCAATGGCAGCAGCAGCGTGGTCTTGAGTTGAGAAGATGTTACAAGAGGTCCAGCGTACTTCAGCGCCAAGTTCAACCAAAGTTTCGATCAGAACTGCTGTTTGGATTGTCATGTGGATACAACCCAAAATTTTAGCGCCAGCAAGTGGTTTAGCCGCAGAGTAGCGTTTACGCAGACCCATCAGGGCTGGCATTTCAGCTTCTGCAAGTTTGATTTCTTTACGACCGAAGTCTGCTAAAGTGATGTCTGCTACTTTGTAATCAGTAAATGAAGCATTAACCGCGTTCATCACGATCTCCTTAATAAAAACAATTGATCATTCAGTTCGCGGATGCCGTTGTTGATCAAAGCGGATGTTTGACCGATGGTCGAGCCTAGCGCTTTTACATTTCGTACCTGTAAAACGTCGCAGCATCCCTCGACTAGCGCAGTATTGTACTTGGAAATTGCCCAGAGTTCCAATCTGAAATTGTTGAATATCTGGCTAAACTGTTCCGGTTTCTCGCTGTAGTGTTCTTTGATCTCCAAAACAATTAAAAATTCCGGCTAATCCAGCGCCTATCTCCATGCATCAATATAAAAAAGCCCATCATCTGATGAGCTTTTGATCGGGTTGAGTGGGTTACTCGGCAGCTTTGGCTTTTTCGGCCCAGTAATCTGCCTGTGCTTCATTAATTTCGACTCCCAGGCCATGTTCATAAATACAGGCCAAATCACGCATGGCCTGTGCATCGCCTAGTTCAGCCGCTTGCTGAACCAAATTTACCGAGGTCGGAATATCTTTTTCTACCACATTCCCACGACGATAATAGCCAGCCAGCTCCAGAATTGCGCCTGCATGTTTCTGTTTGCTTGCTTGTTTCAACCAGTAATAGGCTAACTCAAAGTGAGTTTTGGAATCTTCAGGATCATCTTCCTGCACGTCTTTGGCATAGACGGTATAACCTTCGCCCAACCAGTACATGGCTTCCAGATGACCATTTTCAGCGGCTTTTAAGGCCCATTCTTCAGCCAGCAGGTTGTCATCTTCATGCTCGCTTTGCATATACAACTCAGCCAGCTCAAACTGGGCATCGGCTTGGCCTGCAAGCGCACGGTTAATCAGGGCGGGAGGAACAGTGATGGCGTCCGACATGGTCATATCCAGAAAATATTTGCTATAAGCCTAAAAGGTCTGCCGGAAAAAAGCCAATCTGAAATGAAATGTTTTGAGTCATAGCGCAAAATTGCTCGCTAAATTGTGGTAATTTTCAACTTTTAAAATATCAAGTATAGTGCAAATGACTATATAAAATTACAACAATAGCCTTGTATTTTAACCCTAAATTCTCCGAAGATAAGATTTTAAACGGTTATAAAAATGGAGTTTCCATGCAGCTCACTAAAACCTGTCTTAGCTTGGGGTTAGCCATGAGTATCTCTCAGTTTGCTTTTGCAGATTGGATGGATGATGCCATCTTTATTTGTATTCCTGGGTGCGACACCGGCTGATCAGGATATGAGTAAAGCTGCACCGAACCATAACCCGTACTTTATTGTCGATGATAAAACCTTAAAAACCGGGGTAGAGTCGCATATGCGTTTTATTCTGGATTATCCAAAAGTTGCCAGCCAGGTACAAAGTGCATGGAAGGCAAAAAAATAATGGTCTTGAACCTCTGAAACTCAAGAGAAAAACGGAGCAGATCGGCTCCGTTTTTTATGACTCATAGATAGAACAATCAAATATCCGCTTTGAAATATAAAATTGAGCAGGAGAGAGTTAGGTAATAACGATGGAAGTTTAACGGAACCCATATATCAAAATAGCCTAAGTTATTTAATCTCTTTTACCTCTCAGAACCTGATCATGCGTTAATTATAAAATGAAGATTAAATATTCCTTGTTTGCGTCTGTTATGCCTTAGAGAGAAAACCAGGATAAGGGAGTTTTTGATTTATCAGAGGATGGATAACAGCAGTCGATATAAACCAATTCATCTTTAATTTAAATTACTTACAAAAATAGAGTTGAGCGGAGCCGTAGCATTTTTTAAGTTAGACCCATACAACGGAACAAAAAAAGAGAAGAAAAAAATGGTGAACTTTCTAACCGCAGAAGATGCAAAAGTGCTTTCGGCGCATGCCAATCTGGACATCAACCTGTATAAAGCGCGTTTAGCCAGTTTAATTGAAGAGAATGCCAAGCAGGGCAACACTGCAGTATTTACGGTATTGCCCAAACATTTGCCTTTGGAAGAAATCCGTAATCTCTCCGCCGAACTGACCCAGCTTGGTTATCAGGTGCGTTTTGAGGTCAGTGAATTCTTTTACAGTTTTAATGTGTACTGGATTTAAACTCGTCCGAAATTTACGAGTTGGCCTGATAGTCCTGAATGACTTCTAACGCCGCACGGAAGGCCTCTTGCGTAGCCGGTGCGCCGCAATAGGGCAGGCTATGTAGCAGCACTTCCTGAATTTCTTCCACTGTCGCGCCATTATTTAAAGCCCCGCGTACATGACCTTTTAATTCAGTCGGGCTTTTGAGCGCAGTTAAAAAGGCAATTGTCACCAGTGAACGATATTTGCGCGGCAATACATCTTCACGTTGCCAGGTAGAACCCCAGGCATGTTCATTAATCCAGTCCTGCAAAGGCTGGGTAAACGGCACAGTATTGTCCTGCGCACGTTTCACGAAACTTTCACCCATGACTTCTGTACGTACTTTTAAACCATTGTCATAATCTTGTTGTGACATCTTGTTTCCCTCAATATTGTTTTCGATGTAGCTTAACGGCTTATGCAGTCTATACCATTGGAAGATGGTCGTAGAATGGCTGTCAGAAGTGTCATTTCCAGTCCATAAAAAAGTGGCCCGAAAGCCACTTTATTCAATATTCAGCATATAACTAAAAACGGATAAACGGTTCCGGATCCTCTTTATGATGATCTGTGGCCAGTTGTGCGGTGCCACCGGTTTTCGGTTCTGCTGAAGTTGCCGGAGGATGAGCTTCCGTATCGACACCTAAAGGTTCAATTAAATGCGGATTATCCAGCGGCAGGGTCTGTTCCAGCTGCATATCGAAAATATCGGTCAAAATACTGTCAAAGCGCTGCGCGTTATAACTGAGTAGCTGGCTAGCTTCTTCGGGTTGAATCGCGCCGGTATTTAGGGCATCGGCAATGTGTTCTTCAAAACTGAGGCCATCAAAACTGCCTTTGGCTTCAGCTTTTTTAAAGCGATCCCACAGCGGTTCAATCTCGGTTAAGCTCTGGAAGGTACTTTCCATCCGGCCAAAGACATCGTCCGGGTCCGTGTTATAGAAAACATGCTGTTTCAGCTGCTGGCGAAAAGCATTGTCCTGCATCATGCTCATGGCCACATCACGTTTCAGCTGATCGCTTGGTGGCTGCAAGGCACGGCCCCACGGGAAGCAGATCAATTTCACGACGCCAGCCGCCAGCTGCATAGGGAAATTATTGAACAGTCCAAAGAAGGCTTCTTGTGCATTAAACAGTGCTTTGTCTAAAGCCAGTTGCGCATGCAGTTGCTCATCTGCGGTTTTTTGCCCATGTGCATAGTATTTTAAGATGGCGGTGGCAATAAACAGCTGCGCATGAATATCGGCCAGGCGTCCGGACAGCATTTCCTTGCGTTTAATATCACCGGCCAATAAACCCAGACACATATCGGCAGTCAGGGCAAAGGCCGCACTAAAACGGTTGATGGTTTTGTAATAAGGCCGGCTAAATTCATCGGCTTGTTGCGGAGCATCGGATGAACCGCCAAACCAGCCAAAGGCAAATGCGCGCGCAGTCCGGTTAAAGGTATAACCGAGATGATGGTAGAACAGTTCATTAAATTGTGTCAGCGCGGCATCTTTATCAGGGGCTTGTAGCAGTTGTAATTCTTCATACAAATACGGATGGCAACGCATCGAACCCTGGCCAAAAATCATCAGCGAGCGGCTTAAAATATTGGCCCCTTCAACGGTAATGGAAACTGGAATGGCCTGATAGGTCAGCGCCAGAAAGTTCCGTGGACCCAACTGGATGGCGCGGCCACCGACCACATCCATACCATGATTAACCACACGGCGCATAGACTCTGTGGCATAGTACTTGGCCATCGCGGTCATCACGGCAGGTTTGCCGCCCTGATTCAGTCCACAGGTCACCAGATAGCGAAAGGCTTCCAGCATATAGGTTTCACTGGCAATATCACTGGTGACTTCCTGTACGCCTTCAAATTTCCCCACCGACAACTTGAATTGCTGGCGGATTCGCGCAAAAGCACCGACATTTAAATAGGTCATTTCCCCGGCAGCGGTTGACAGTGCCGGTAAGGAAATCCCGCGACCGACGGCCAGACATTCCATTAACATGCGCCAGCCTTTACCGGCATTTTCCACACCACCGATAATCCAGTCGAGTGGAATAAACACATCCTGACCTTCGACCGTGCCATTCATAAATGGTGAACCGGGATGATGACGCGGCCCGACTTTCACTCCGGCGTGATTGGCCGGCAGCAGCGCACAGGTAATGCCGTAGTCGGTTTTAGTCTTATCGCCGAGTAAGCCTTCCGGATCATACAGTTTAAAAGCCAGACCAATCACGGTGGCAATGGGTGCCAATGTAATCCATCGTTTGGAGAAATTCATTTTCAGACCCAGTACGTGCCGGCCTTCAAACTGGCCATAGCAGACCACGCCAGTATCGGGGATGGCACCGGCATCGGAGCCGGCTTCCGGGCTGGTCAGCCCAAAGCAGGGAATTTCTTCGCCTTTGACCAGACCGGGCAAGTAACGTTTTTTCTGCTCATCGGTACCGTAGTGCAGCAGCAACTCACCCGGGCCTAAGGAATTGGGCACCATACAGCTGACCGCGGCGGTTAGGGAGCGTGAGGCAATTTTGCTCATAATCCGGCTTTGCGCAAAAGAACTGAAAGCCTTGCCGCCGTATTCCTTGGGAATAATCAGGCCCAAAAATCCATGGGTTTTAATAAACTGCCAGGTTTCAGGAGATAAATCTTTGTGCTTATGATGGATTTCCCATTCATCCAGCATGTTGCACAGCTGTTCCACTTCATTGTCTAAAAAGGATTGTTCCTCCGCACTGAGCGTAGGATAGGGATATTGCTCAAAGGTATCCCAGTTGGGCGCACCCATAAACAGCTCTTTTTCCCACCAGCTGGTGCCGGCATCCAGTGCTTCACGTTCGGTGCTGCTCATGCTTGGCATGGCTTGTGACAAAGCCTTATACGCGGGTTGGGTGATGATTTTCATGCGCAAGGCATCCACCATCACAATTATGCTCAGCACAATTAACGGAATGCTTAAAATTAAGGACCAGGGATTAATAAAGGCAGAGACAATACTGACCGCGATCAGGGTCATGGCACCGCTGTTGCGAGACAGCTGAAAATAGAAAATCGCCCACAGTGTAAAAACAAGAATGACGATACTGAGTATAAAAAGCATTATTGTATTTCTCCCGGCTGCTACAGCATCACCGTGCCTGCAAGGAAAAATGAAAGAAATACTGCTTCATTTTGTCTGAAGTCATCCGGTGGAGGCTGTTCTTGGAACGTCGGTATCGTTTTTTTAAATATCAAGACCATCAAAACGATTGCTAAAAACAAACTCTATAGATGAGATTGGTTGAAAAATGATCGCTATTCAAGTAAGAACGCGCAACGAAATGTGAAGATAAGTAAGGGTTTAGCAGCTAGGTCAAAGAATGATAGAAATTTTACTTCTGGTTTAAATGGGGTATTTTTTTAAAGATGAGCCGTCTTTAGGTCTAAGAGGAAATAGATGATCTCTCTGGCTAAAAATTCTGATCCGAGGACGATGTAAAAATTTAAGTAAAAGATGACCTTGTAAAAAAGCCCCGAATCCGGGGCCTTGTTTTCTAAGCTTAGTTTTCTCAGCTTATGCTTCGATGGTTTGTACACTAATTTTCTTGGCAGGATCAGTCTTGCGACGTACCGCTGGAACTGGCTCGCCGTAGTATTGACGGTCTGCAAAATAACTTGAACGCACCATTGGTGCAGACCAGATATTTTTAAAGCCCAGTTTGCGGCCGTGTTCTGCATAACGCTCGAACTCTTCTGGCGTGACAAAGCGGTCAATTGGTGCGTGCTGTTTCGATGGCTGTAAATATTGGCCTATGGTCACATAATCTACATCATGTGCTTTCAGATCATCCAATAATGAAATCACTTCTTCTTCAGTTTCACCAATACCCACCATCAGACCGCATTTGGTTGGAATTTCCGGACAATATTCTTTAAACATTTTCAGCAGGTTTAAAGAGTGCTGATAGTCTGAACCCGGACGCATGGCTTTATATAAACGTGGCACGGTTTCAATATTGTGGTTAAATACATCTGGCGGACATTCAGTCATGATGCGCAGCGCAATATCCATACGGCCACGGAAATCCGGAACCAGAATTTCTAGCAGGGTGTTCGGACTTAAGGCACGCGCTTCTTTAATACAGTCAACAAAATGCTGTGCACCACCATCAAGCAGGTCGTCACGGTCTACCGAGGTAATGACCGCATATTTCAGACCCAAGTTGGCAATGGTTTCAGCCATATGACGCGGTTCATCCGGATCAAGTGCATTCGGACGACCATGGGCAACGTCACAGAATGGACAGCGACGGGTACAAATATCACCCATAATCATAAAGGTTGCAGTACCGCCACCAAAACATTCTGGCAGGTTCGGACAGGCTGCTTCTTCGCAAACGGTATGCAGTTTTTGCTGACGCAGTGTCGATTTGATCCGTTGAACTTCTTCTGGCGCCGCCATCTTGACCCGAATCCAGTCCGGTTTGCGCGGCGTTTCAACCGTAGGCACAACTTTTACAGGAATACGAGCGACCTTTTCTGCGCCACGAAGTTTAACACCCTGTTCTGGTTTACGGTTTTCAGACATATTCAACTTTTCCACTGTTTTGACGGGGGAGATATTCGAAAAATAGCGCCTCCATTATAACGGACTTGGGTGCAAATAGGAAAAAAACGATATTCATTTAAAAAATGTGGCTATCACGCAATATATGCTAGGTAAATACAGAAAATCATGATGTTTTCAGTCATAATATGCATATGAGATATAAACAGAATAGATTAGTTTAAGGAGCGTTGAATGCCACGTAAAAAAGAGGTGGTTGCCGGAACTTTCGTTAAATATGATGCGGTGGTCCTAGGTTCTGGTCCTGCAGGTGAAGGCGCAGCAATGAAACTTGCCAAATCAGGCATGCGTGTTGCTGTGGTGGATATGCGTGAGCAACTCGGCGGTAACTGTACTCACGTGGGCACAATCCCAAGTAAGGCGCTGCGTCAGACGGTATCCAGTATTATCCGTTACCAGCGTGATCCGATGTTCCAGAAAGTGGGCGACTGGAAACAGTTCACCATGAAACAGGTGCTGCGTAATGCACATAAAGTGATTCAGCAGCAGGTCGATACTCACTCACGCTTCTATGACCGCAATAAAATTGATATCTATCACGGTCGTGCTTATGTGCAGGACAAAAATACCGTGCTGGTATTCAGTCCGGAAGGCATTAAGGAAACCCTGATTTTTAAGCAGCTGGTGATTGCAACCGGTTCACGTCCGTATCGTCCGGAAATTTTAGACTTTAACCATCCACGTGTATTCGATTCAGACAAGATTCTGGATCTGGATTTCTCGATTCAGAAAATCATCATTTATGGTGCCGGTGTCATTGGCTGTGAATATGCCTCGATCTTCATTGGTCTGGACCATAAAGTCGACCTGATTAACACCCAGCATAAATTGCTCAGCTATCTGGATGATGAAATCTCCGATGCCTTGTCCTATCACTTGCGTGAACAGGGTGTGTTAATTCGTCACAATGAACAGATTGATCATTTAGAAACCTTTGATGATCACGTGGTGCTGCATTTGCAAAGCGGCAAGAAAATCAAAGCCGATGCCATCTTGTGGTGTAACGGCCGTTCAGGCAATACCGATGGTTTAGGCCTGGAAAATGTTGGCTTAAAACCAAACAGCCGCGGTCAGCTGACGGTAAATGAGCAATATCAGACTGAAGTAGAAAATATTTTCGCTGCTGGTGACGTGATTGGCTGGCCATCTCTGGCGTCTGCTGCCTATGACCAGGGTCGCTGTGCAGGGGCCAACATGAGTGGCGAAGAAAATGTGGCACCGGTGACTGATATTCCAACCGGTATTTATACCATTCCGGAAATTTCTTCAATTGGTAAGACCGAGCAGGAACTGACTGAAGAAAAAATTCCGTACGAAGTGGGTCAGGCTTCTTTCCGTCATCTGGCACGTGCGCAAATTACCGGTGATACGGTTGGTGAACTGAAAATTCTGTTCCACCGTGAAACTTTAGAAGTATTGGGTGTACATTGCTTCGGGAATAACGCGGCAGAAATTATTCACATTGGTCAGGCGGTGATGAACAGCCCGAACAATACCATCAAGTATTTTGTGGAAACCACATTTAACTATCCAACGATGGCAGAAGCCTATCGTGTGGCGACCTTAAATGGTATGAACCGTCTGTTCTAAGCGGTTGCTCATACTGAAAAACCCGTAAACACAGTTTGCGGGTTTTTTTTATGGTTAGATAAAAAGGATAAATATCCTGCAGTCAAAGTCCTGAACATCGGTGCATATTCAGTATCTCTAGTTCAGTTCCTGCTTAAAAAGGTCGGCTTCCGGCAAGGCTGATACGTTTTAACAAACGGCGCTGCTCGGCTGGAAATGGACGGCGGGAATGCAGGGTAGCCTGATTATCCCAGAACACAATATCACCGACTTCCCACTGATGCTCATAGGCAAATTCTGGTTGAAGCAGATGGGCACGTAACTGGGTAATCAGTTCGCTACCAGCCTGATCGTCATAGTTTTCCAGTTCCACTTCGGTATGGGTATTGAGCCACAAAGCTTTACGCCCCGATTCTGGATGGGTGCGCACCAAAGGATGTGGATAGGCATGGCTTAAAACCGGTTGATCTTTAAAGCGATACAGCGGACTGTTGCCATAAACGCCGTCTTGCGACGAGGCTTGGGTTTTCTGCCGGCGAACAAAAGGATTGTAAGTAATTAATTGTAGCTGGTTGATATGTGCCTGAGTGTCGGCATCTAGGGCATTATAAGCTTTGATGGTATTAATCCAGCTGGTCTGGCCACCATTTTGTGGCAGTTCAATAGCATAGAGCAAAGAGCCAAAGGAGGGCAGCGGTGTCCATTGATGATCGGCATGCGGGCTTAATTCACCATGACCAGTATAATCGCCTTGTCCTACTGCATTGGAAACAGGCACGATATCGGGTGGTACACCGCTATCATCCTGCGCGGCCAGTACAGGCGTGTCGGCAGCGGGACGGAAAATTGAACCGAAATAGGTGGCAAAGGCCAGATACTGTAAATCATCCAGCTGTTGCTGTTTGAAAATTAAAACTAAATGTTCTGCCAAGGCCTGTTTCAGCCGGAAAATGGTTTCACCCGATTGAGCCTTGCGCGCATCTAATCCATACACCACCGCACCAAGAGCCTGGTCAGTGTGTGGAACAATACGGATTTCGCTGCCGTCCTGGAATTGATTGGCCTGATGCCAGCGCGGTGCATCATGAATGGCTTGGGAAAGTGGGGTCAGACTGGTCATGTTTAAATTTTTCTCTCAGTGTTATTGCCTCAAGAAAATTTAGAAAAAACCGCAGGCCAAATAAAATCAGAAGAAATGCTAAACTTATGAAAAGGCTATAAAAATAATTAAATATATGATTTATATTCTTTTAATTAAAACAGCAAACCAAATAACTGAATTTGCTGTTTCGGGGTTTGCTGTTGATGCTGCGGGTTTTTAAACATTAATGTGCACAAAACGCCTGATTAAAGTATTCAAACAGCTGCGGGGTTTTCATCCATAACAGCAGCGATAAAATAAAAAAGCTGATGATGCACAGGCCAATCAGAATTTTTAACAGCGACATTGAATTAGTCATGCACCACCGCCTGTTCATTCACAAAGAAATGTACCCAAACGCCAAAAGCACTCAGCGCAATCGAGAACATCCAGATGGCATTATAGTTGCCGGTTAAGTCATGGTTCAGGCCGCCCAGCCAGCCGCCAAGGAACGAACCAACCTGATGGGTGAAGAATACAATCCCACTGAGCATGGTCAGGTATTTCACCCCGAACATATTGGCCACAATGCCGTTGGTCAGTGGCACGGTCGATAACCATAACAGTCCCATAATGACACCAAAGCCATAAATTGTCCAAGTACTGAGCGGTAACAGTAAAAAGGCAATAATGGCAAGACCACGCAGGCCATATAGCCACATCAGTAAATGCGGCTTGGAATATTTGCCGCCCAGCCAGCCAGCCGTATAAGTCCCGACAATATTGAATAAACCGACTAAGGCCAGGAAGATGGTGCCGGTGGTGGCGTTAAATCCATGATCAATTAAATAACCCGGCAAATGAATACCAATAAATACCACCTGAAAGCCGCAGACAAAAAAGCCCAACGATAAAAACCAGAATGGCCTGTGGTTTTTGGCAATTACCAGAATCTGCTTAAATGTTAACGCCGGCTGCGGTTTGGTGGTCGCTGCATTCGGGTCGGTATACATCGGTGCTTTTAAGGTCCATGCCAAAGGAATTAGCAGGGTCATTAAAATGGCGCTAACCACCAGTGCACCTTTCCAGCCTAAATTCTGCAATAACAGCAGTGTGGTCGGCAGCATAATAAACTGACCGAAAGAACCCGCTGCACTGGCAATCCCCATCGCCAGGCTGCGTTTTGAAGGATGTGCGGCACGGCCAACTGCAGACAGTAAAATCGGAAAAGAGGTGGCAGAGAGTGCCAGACCTAAAATTAAACCGGCACTTAAATTCAGCAGCCAGCCGGTCGAGCTGACCGCCATCAGCAATAAACCCAGTGCATATAAGGCACCACCGGCAGCGACCACAATTTTACTGCCATATTTGTCGGCAAAGGCGCCGGTAATTGGTTGGACTGCACCCCAGATCAGGTTTTGCATGGCAATAGCCAGACTAAAGACATTGTGTCCCCAGCCAAATTCATGGCTCATTGGCACCAGATACAGGCCAAAGGCATGTCGTACCCCCAATGACAGCGCCAGAATAATGGCACTTCCCATCAGCATATAAATCAGGGTTTTGGAAAAACGGGTATCTGACATAAAAAGTCCGGCAGCCAGGAAAGACCTGCTTATGTTAGTAGATTGCCGCGCGGGAGGCGATAGAATAAAAATTAAATAAAAGATAAAATTTTTTTATGGCTGCATCAAAAAAGACAGCCCGAAAGGCTGCCTGATGATGGACTAAAAAATTGAAGCCTAGAAACGGATACCAATACCGGCATAGGCCAGAATCGGATTCACTTCAATATCGGCCTTAGAACGAATAAGTTCGCCATGTGTGGCATCGGTCACGGTAATGGTGGTGTCATTTTGCAGATGTGCATAGGACAGCGAACCAACCGCAAACCATTTTTCATTAAAGTCATAAGTAAAGCCTGCTGTGATTACTGGAGAAAAGGCATCTGTTGCTTCAACTTTGACTTTAGGATTGGCTTTGTCATTCGGTGACCCATCTAGTGATGCTCCGGCTTTATTATCCAGAATATTAGCGATCATATGTCCTGCAGCAATCAGGTCTTTTTCAGTCTGTGGATTAATTTCCAGTTCATTAAAATAAGCATACATTAAGCCTACGCCAACATAAGGACGGAATTTATTTACGCCAGTCTTGCCAAAGTGATACTGAAATTCAAAAGCAGGCGTCCATGCCCGAGCTGAAGCGGCAGGGCCATGTGCTTCTAAATCCGTAATAAAAATATCATTGTCTAACTCAATGGAGCCCACAAGTGGGGAAGCTATAGCACTGAATGGAGCATATATTTTTCCCTTACCTTGTAAGTCTACTTTAGGTGGAATGCCAGCTTTCATTTCAAACGAAATATTATCGGTAAAAAAATAGTTGGTCATAATGCCTAAAGTGGTAACATCATCAGCCTCTAATCCAGTGCCTGGATTCGTCCAGTTCTCTAGGCCATAAACTTGTGCTGTACCGCTCATGAACGCAGGTAAGGTACTATCTGGATTGATGCCATTAATTAAATCAATTAACCAATTCGCTAAACCAGATGAATTTTCTACGCGGTTATCAATGACTGCCTGCGATGAAATTTCTCCAACGTCAGACTGTATTCCTTCATAGGCAGCAGTATTAACTTTGAATGGCTGCGCTTTACCTTGTGGCATGACATGCAATGCCCCGACTGAAACAGAAAAACGTTTAAAACCATCACCATCTTGCAGGCTAAAATACGGTGAGGCATAAGAAACAGCAGGTAAGGCCAACAGCGTGCTGGCAAATAATAAGGTCTTCTTCATATAAGGGACTCCATGTCCAATTTGTTGCTCGTTTTTATAAGGGCCATTATTTAATAGTTAGATAAAGCAAGACTGTTGTTTTTGAAGAAGATTGTTTTATTACATTTGTAACATTCTTGAAATAAGTTTGCTGCTCTGTGACTTATTTATGACTTGTGTAGCTAGAAATAGTGATACAGTTTTTAGAGATGAAACCTAAATATTTAGATAAGTTGTTGATTAATAAATTTTAAGTAGGAATTTTGAGTGATAAAAAAGGCCACATCAATGTGACCTTTCTGACAATTTTTTTAGTTTTTACGCCAATGACAGCTTAAGACTGGAAACGTGACAGGTCTTCTTCAGGACGTGCAGTCAGGACTTCCAGACCGTCTTTAGTCACTAAAATAGTGTGTTCATATTGCGCTGAAAGTTTGTGATCTTTGGTCACCACAGTCCATTTGTCGCCCAGTAATTTGGTTTGCCAAACACCCGCGTTTACCATTGGTTCAATGGTAAAGGTCATGCCTTCTTCTAAAATCATGCCGGTATCTGGCTGGCCATAATGCAGCACTTGCGGTTCATCATGGAAGGTTGTTCCAATGCCGTGACCGCAATATTCGCGCACCACACTAAAGCGCTCAGATTCGACATATTTCTGAATGGCATGGCCAATATCACCAATGGTCGCGCCCGGTTTTACAACTTCCATACCGCGGTACATAGCTTCCTGTGCTACTTTGCACAGACGGTTGGCCAGAATTGAAGTTTCACCACCAACGATGTACATCATGTTGGTATCGCCGTGGTAACCATCTTTAATGACCGTGACATCAATATTCAGAATATCGCCTTTTTTTAATGTCTTGTTTTCAGATGGAATACCGTGACACACCACGTGGTTTACCGAAGTACAGATGGTATGCTGGAAGGCTGGACGACCTGGGGCTGCACCATAGCCCAGGCAGGCTGGAATGGCATTTTGTACATTGACAATATAATCGTGACAAATCGTATCAAGCTCAAGTGTGGTTACACCCGGTTTGATATGTGGCTTGATCATATCCAAAACTTCCGCTGCCAGTCGTCCCGCTACCCGCATTTTCTCAATTTCATCTGCGGTTTTAATTAATCGACGAGGCGCTTGATAAGTACTGTTCATGATCTCTAAAAACTTTTGGAAATTTATATGTGACTATGGTATAAATAGCCGCCCATTTTATCAAATGCTTTTTCGTGAATAAATTTCGCGGGCATTGTGCGATGGGGCAACAAAATCCGCACATATATCGTCACATTACTCTGGGTGCCCGCAAGGGTGGAGAATGCGGATATATGGAGGCCTAACCCAAACTTTAAGGTAAAGAAAATGGCAGATTACAACGTAAGCATGCGCGACCTTCTACAAGCTGGCGCGCACTTTGGTCACCAAACTCGTTTCTGGAACCCAAAAATGCGTCAATACATCTTTGGCGCGCGCAACAAAATTCACATCATCAACCTTGAGCACACTGTTCCTGCGTTAAATGATGCTTTGAACTTCGCTAACCAATTAGCAAGCAAAAAGAACAAAGTTTTGTTCGTTGGTACTAAACGTGCTGCTTCTAACATCATCCGTGAACAAGCTCAACGCGCTGGTCAACCATACGTAGATCACCGTTGGTTAGGTGGTATGTTGACGAACTGGAAAACACTTCGCCAATCTATCAACCGTTTAAAAGATCTTCAAACTCAATCTACTGACGGTACTTTCGCTAAGCTGACTAAACGTGAAGCTTTAGAGCGTAGCCGCGAGATGGAAAAACTTGAACGTGCTTTAGGCGGCGTTAAAAACATGGGTGGTTTACCTGACGCATTATTCGTAATTGACGTTGACCACGAAGCAATCGCGATCAAAGAAGCGAAAAACCTAGGTATTCCTGTAATCGGTATCGTTGATACAAACTCTAACCCAGACAACGTAGACTACGTTATTCCGGGTAACGACGATGCGATCCGTGCAGTAACACTTTACGCTTCTGCTATGGCTGATGCGATCATTGCTGGTAAAGAGTACGCTCAAACCCAAGCAAATGCTCAAGCGAAAGGCGAAGAAGCTCCAGCTTCTGAGGCTTAATGCGTTTTTGACGCAAGCTTGTCATTTTTGCGACATGTGATGGTGGCAAAGTAAGCGTCATGTATGCAGGCGGCCCATGAGTATCCTCTGGGCCGTTTCTGTTCTAAAAAGAATTCATTTTCTACCGAATTAGGAGATTCACATGACTGCTATTACTGCAAGCATGGTTAAAGAATTGCGTGACCGTACTGGTTTAGCAATGATGGAATGTAAAAAAGCTTTGACAGAAGCGGGTGGTGACATCGAATTAGCGATTGACAACCTTCGTAAATCTGGTCAAGCAAAAGCTGCTAAAAAAGCAGGTAACATTGCTGCTGACGGTGCGATCACAATCGCTCAAGAAGGCAACAAAGCAATTCTTTTAGAAGTAAACTGCCAAACTGACTTCGTTGCTAAAGACGAAAACTTTGCTGGCTTCTCTGCGAAAGTTGCTGCTGCTGCACTTGCTGCTGGCGAAACTGACGCTGCTAAAATTGCTGAACTTAAACTTGAAGATGGCGCAACTGTTGAAGAAACACGTGTTGCCCTTGTTCAAAAAATTGGTGAAAACATCCAAGTTCGTCGTGCACAAATCGTTGAAGGTGAAAACCTTGCTGTGTACAAGCACGGTTTAAAAATCGGTGTTGTTGTTTCTTACACAGGTGATGCTGCGACTGGTAAAGGTATTGCAATGCACGTTGCTGCATTCAACCCAGTTGCTGTTACTGCTGAACAAGTTCCTGCTGATCTTATCGCTAAAGAGAAAGAAATTGCAGAAGCGAAAGCAGTTGAATCTGGTAAGCCTGCAAACATCGTAGAGAAGATGGTAACTGGTTCGGTTGAAAAATACCTGAACGAAGTTGTTCTTGAGCGTCAAATGTACGTAATCGACAACGAGAAGAAAGTTGCTGATGCATTGAAAGCTGCTAACACAACTGTTGCTCAATTCGTTCGCTTCGAAGTAGGTGAAGGTATTGAGAAGAAAGCAGAAATGAGCTTCGCAGAAGAAGTTGCTGCTGCTCAAGCTGCTGCAAAATAATTTATTTTGCGAAAAAGCCCCGTTTCGGGGCTTTTTTTATGACCAAGACAACAACAGGAAGAACAATGTCGAAGAAAACCAATATGGGCATTGGCGCAGTAATTGCGCTGCTGGTTGCGGCTTATTTAGGTATCGACCTACAACCGCAAAACTCCGGTTCAAATACCTTCACTCAACAGCAGTCTGAAACCACACTGCAAGCTCCCGTTCAGGATGATACCGCCAAAATTGCCCAAGCCTTTCAGCAACGAAAAAATGATGTACAGGTACAAGCTACTGGTACAGTAGTGGCACTGTTAAGTGATGACAATGAAGGTTCGCGTCATCAGCGTTTTATTCTGGAACTTGGCAATGGGCAAACCTTGCTGGTTGCCCACAATATTGATTTGGCTCCACGCATCGACCGTCTGCAAAAAGGCGATACTGTCGAGTTCTTTGGTGAATATGAATATACCGACAAAGGTGGCGTGATTCACTGGACCCATCATGATCCGCAAAAACGCCATGTCGATGGCTGGTTAAAGCATCAGGGAAGCATCTATCAATAAGCCCTCTATGCCTGAGCAAAATGCTTCCTGATGTGTGAGCGTCTTTAGGTTTGGACATCCAAATGCGTGGTGTGCTGGCGAGATTTCCAGGACGGTAAAATCTTGCCTAAATAGGCATCCATACACCAGAGCGGTCCAATCAGCAGGAATTGCAGATCTTTAAAGAACGATGGTTTTTTGCCTTCGACCTTGTGGCCATAGAACTGTCCAATCCAGGCAAAAACAAACAGCGCAATATAAAAACCAACACCAACCGGTAAAATCCAGATTAACCAGGCCATCACCAGAGTCAGTGCTGCCATGGCCACGGCCAGTACCAGATCCAGGCGTGCATAAAAAATAAAGGCCAGCACCAGTAACAGGGCAGTAAGCAGGGCGCTGAAATGCGCAATGATGCCAATAATGGAAAAATAGATGGTCGGTACACAGACCCAGTGAATCAGTTTATTGGTCTTGTTTTGATGACTTTCGCTATATTCATCCAGCCATTCTGAAATTGTTTTCATGCAGTACTCCTTTTGCATTATTTTTCTGAGTTTCCAAGAATGTTCTCACTATAAACGAGAAGCGGAAAACGGTCAAAATGGGGCGGCAAAAATACCTGAAAATCGTAAAATGAGGGAAATAGGGAAATTCCTGTATAAAGGAATAGGGCTAAATGCGCATAGGATGCGTTTTAAGCGCAGAAAAAAATAAAAAGCTACCTATGGATTCAAAAAGGAAGAAAAGCACGCTAAGGGTGAAAATGAATGCAAATTTGTAGTTTCAAAATGGATTATTCGATTTTATGACCAGATCAGCGTATTTAAAATCCAAAAAACGGATAGGGAAGTAAGCGTCTTTCCCTGAATTTGGGGATTAAAAAAGCCACCTGAGGTGGCTTTTGGGTCATATGGTGCAAGAGCTTAAACGGGTATTAGGAGTTTGGACCATCTACACGTTCAATGCTGACTTTGGCTACGCCAGCATTGGTAATGCCTAAACGTTTTGCAGCACCGTAAGATAAGTCGACTACACGGTTACCATGGAATGGGCCACGGTCATTAACCTTAACGATTACGCTTTTGCCATTGTTCTTGTTGGTTACACGGATATAGCAGTTCAGTGGCAGGCTGCGGTGTGCTGCAGTCATGGCATTCATGTCGAATGTTTCGCCGCTGGCAGTTTTACGACCGTGGAACTGACGGCCATACCAGGAAGCCATACCGGTCTGGCTGAACTTACGAACAGTATTCGATGCTACGGTGTTTAACTTTTCAATGACAGAAGGCTCTTCTTCTGGGATTTCAATTTTTGCAGCGATGGTTTCGCGGCGGATTTTATCGCCAGAACGTTCTGTAATTGAAAGGCTATTTAAATTAGAGAAGTGGGTATTAAAGCTTTGTGCTTCTTTGTTTAGCACACGGGCAGCCAGGCTAGAGCTTTCATTGTCGTTATTGAACGATGATGACTGCACCATTTCGGCTTGCGACTGACTTAAGGTAAATACCGTCGACAGCGCCAGTAAATATTTAATTGAAGAATGCATATGTTTAAAACTCCCGTAGCTTGATGCCGTGAATCAACCTTAAGTGGTTGATATAGCAGACATCATGCCTGTTATTTCACTTTTGCAACCATATTTGACGAAATGGATAATATTCATCGTTTACTAAAGGTGTCTAGTCTTTACACGGAAATAATGACAAAAACTACCAAACCTTTACCTCTTTTGGTTAAATAATAACCAATATTGTAACAGTGTATGTGAAAAGTCGGTTTTGTGCGCAAAATCTCGTAAAAAAATATTGACTTTGTAACTTTTGAGTAAAAATAAGTTCTTATCGACTGACAATTTCAGTACCCAATAACCAGAGTGCAGTGGCATACATACGGCTGCGGTTATAGGTGGTAATCACCTGAAAGTTTGGATAGGTGATGTAATAAATTGGACCATAATTTTCTTGTAATTGAATGACATTGACCAGATCGAGGTCATCAATTTTCACAATCGGGTTCAGCGGACTGATGCCCTGATTTTTCAGCACACCATACGGGGTAGGCAAGGTTAGATCTTTGGCAATCACTGCATCTGGAGTTGAGCCGCTATAACGGGCAGGGAATGCAATCGGCTGATTACGCTGCCAGCCATGCTGGGCCAAATAGTTGGCAATCGAGCCAATCGCATCTACTGCTGAATTTCTTAAATCAATATGTCCGTTGCCATCATAATCGACGCCAAATTTAGGAATATTGCTTGGCATAAACTGCGGATAGCCAATTGCACCGGCATAGGAACCGACCACAGAATGGGTGGCAACGCCATCTTTATAGCTCCAGGCAATTAGTGCAGACAGTTCGCTCTGGAAATATTCGGCCCGGCGTGGATAGCCAAAACCTAAAGTGGCCAGCGCATCCCGGGTAATAAAAGAGCCTTTATTGGAACCAAAACCGGTTTCCACGCCTAAAATCCCCAGAATAATCGCTTGCGGCACGCCAAACTGCTGTTCGGCACGATTCAGGGTATCGGCATATTGCTGTTTGAAACGCACACCGCGTTGAATGGTGCTTTCAGCCAGAAAATTGGTTTTATAGGCATACCACGGTTTGCTTTCACCGGGACGATTCATGATGTTGATAATATTCGGCAGATTTTTGGCACCGCTCATGGCGCGATCAATTTGCTCGGAACTGAGCCCATACTGCTGCATGGTTTTTTGCTTAAAGTTTGGATAGTCCGGATGGCTGAGGAAGTCATTAGCCTGAACAACACTGGATAAGGAAAGAGCACCAACAAGTAAAGAAAGACGCTGTAATTTTTTATAGAAATAACGATTCAACATATTGGTTCAATTTCCCAATGTATTATCAATTTAGTGACAAAAAGCAGATGGTGTTTAAAAATTAAAACAGGTTGAGCAAAAGTGTCGATTTAAAAAGACAGTTCACACAGGCAATTAAGATAACATTCATTCTGGCGCTACAGGCAAGCGCATATACAAAAAGTGACAAAGCCTGTCTAAAAAATGCGCGCTGTTTGTAACAAAGTTCAACCGGGGCTTCATCCTCCCTTCTTTATAGAGAAATGTTGCGGGAAAAGTGGCATAAAAAAACCTGACCGGAGTCAGGTTTATTGAAGGTGTTTCTACTTATGCATGAAACAGGGTGTCGTGATATTCCGCCAGCGCGACCAGTTCATCTTTGGTCAGATTTGGAATAATTTTATCCACCGCAATATGTACAGCTTTAATAACCGCAGCTGAGCCAATATCAGCTGCTTTACGTTTGATCATGCCCAAATCGAGGGTTTTATTAAAGTCATTCATAAAATGATGCACAGTAGCTTCAGCAAACTGTTTATACAACTCGGCCAAAGCAGACTTGTTAATGTCATTGCCGGCTTTAATTTCGGCATAGGTGTTTTTTAGATTGGTCACCAGGCTGGCATCTAAACTTTCACCGACACGCGTGTTGCCGTCTGCATCTTTAAACAGGCTGCGTTCAGAAAATTCAATTGATTGCTTGACCACATCGTTCGGGGCTTTACTCAACAATTGTTTGAGTAACACCGCTACGGTGGATTTGACATAACCGGCCAGTTTTTCCGCAGTATCGCGTTTGTCACTTGGCGGGAAACGGCGGACAAGCTCGGTTAAAATGGCATCAATGATTTCATCATTAATCATTAATGCTGTTTTATCACGTAATGGATACAGCGGTTCGCTTGAATTTTTTTTCTGCTGCGCAGTTTGAATGGTATTTAAAAGTTCCTCGGAAGGAATAAAACCAAAAAATGGCATCTGTTAACCTCAATGTTTTTTTATTGTCGCGCTAAACGAATAGGGCGAGGCATCCATGTTAAATCCGATACACGACATGGATTAATGTCTAATCCGCCACGACGTGTATAGGTGGCATACACCATCAGTTTTTCAGGATTCAGGTTTTGCCAGATGTCGGCAAACATCTGTTCAACACATTGCTCATGAAAACCGTTATGCTGACGGTAAGAAATAATATAAGCCAAAATACTGCGATAACAAGGTTTTTTACCCTGATAGCGGATAAAAACTGTGCCCCAGTCAGGTTGACCGGTGACCGGACAGTTACTTCTCAGTAAATGTGAATACAGTTGCACTTCGACCTGTTCGTCTTGCTCGGCATCGTGCTGTAATAAGGACGCATCCGGATGATTTTCCAGTCGGGTCGGGCTTAAGTCATCAATACATATGCCTTCAGGATGGCTAATTGCCAGATCATCGACAGATAACAGTTCCAGATTGACCTGTGCCTGTGCCGCGGCTGATAAATCCTGCTCGACGGTATTGATCAGCGCGTCTGTTGAAGCAAAGGTGCTAAAGTTCAAACTGTTGAAATACAGCTTTAAAGATTTCGACTCGATTAAATTTGGTGAGGTGGCAGGCAAGTGAATCCGGCCAATAGCAACTTGCGGAACGCCGGCTGCATTTAACCAGGACATCTCAAAGACATGCCACCAGTCTTTACCTTGCTGAATACCAGCCACATGCGCATATTTTTCCCGCGCTTCAGCACGCGCAATCGGAAACAGCACATCAGGTTGATAAGTTGTAGGGTACTGAGTGTCTTTACCCAATAAAGAATTTTCTACGCTCATTATTCACGCATTCCTGAACCACGGGAGAGTAAATGATAGGCAATGCCATATAACACAGCACAGCATAATGTAATCACGCCTAGGGAAACGGTCACGTTGACATCGCTATGTCCTAAAATGCCATAACGGAAGGCGTTGACCATATACACTACAGGGTTAATTAAAGAAAGGTTTTGCCAAAACGGCGATAATGCACTAATTGCATAGAACACACCACCTAAATAGGTGAGCGGTGTTAGCACAAAGGTTGGAATAATGGAAATATCATCAAATGATTTGGCATAAACGGCATTAATAAAACCGCCTAAAGACAGTAATAATGAAGTGATCAGGACGGTATAAATGGTCACAAACCAGTTGGTAATGTACAGGTCGGTGAAAAACAGACTCATTAAGGTCACAATAATGCCGACCAGTACGCCACGACACACTCCACCCAGCACATAGCCCCACAAAATGGCATGTAATGGCACCGGACTCATGATCAGTTCTTCAATGCTTTTCTGGAATTTGGCACTAAAGAAACTAGAGGAGACGTTGGCATAACTATTGGTAATGACCGCCATCATGATCAGGCCGGGCACAATGAACTGCATATAGCTAAAGCCGCCCATTTCCCCAATACGTGAACCGACCAGATTACCGAAAATCACGAAATATAGACTCATGGTGATGGCCGGTGGTAACAGGGTTTGTGGCCAGATCCGCATAAAACGGCGGATTTCCTTATGAACCAGCGTATACAGCGCAACTCTTAATTGATTAAAGTTCATTGCGCGACTCCTGCAAGATTTTTCTCTACCATCTTCACAAATAATTCTTCAAGACGATTGGCCTTGTTGCGCATACTGCGCACCTGTACCCCTTGTGATTCCAGTAACTGGAACAGCTCATTCACGGTGTGGGCCTTGTCCATAGTCACTTCCAGGGTCAGCGGATCGACCAGATTAAAACGTACCCCGATAATATCCAGATGAATGGGCTGAATCGGCTGAACTAGATCGAAAATAAAGGTTTCTTCATTCAGCTGGTTCAGGAAGCCTTTCATGGTGGTGTCTTCTTTAATCACACCGCGGTCAATAATGGCAATCCGGCGGCACAGCATTTCTGCTTCTTCCAGGTAGTGGGTGGTCAGAATAATGGAAGTGCCACTATTGTTCATTTCAATCAGGAAATCCCACATCGAGCGGCGCAGTTCGATATCGACCCCGGCGGTCGGTTCATCCAGAATCAGCAATTTCGGTTCATGCATCATGGCGCGGGCAATCATCAAGCGGCGTTTCATCCCGCCAGATAGCATTCGCGCTTGCGTGGCACGTTTATCCCACAGCCCCAGTTTTTCTAAATACAGTTCGGCGCGCTGCTGCGCCACTTTTTTGGGAATACCGTAATAACCGGCCTGGGTCACCAGAATATCAAAGGTTTTTTCAAAATGACCAAAGTTAAACTCTTGTGGTACCACGCCCAGACACTGTTTGGCTTGAGAGGGATGGGTATCCAGATTGTGGCCAAAAATTTCCACGGTACCCGAGGTTTTCTTGGTTAAGGAGCTAATGATACTGATCGTTGTAGATTTGCCTGCACCGTTGGGACCCAGCAGCGCATAAAATTCACCTTCAGGTACAGTCAAATTGATACCTTTTAAGGCCTGAAACCCATTGCGATAGGTTTTAGACAAGTCTCTTAACGTCAATGCATCAGTCATGAAAATCTCGCATGGTGTAGGGAGAGGCTATTGTGAGCGATATTGCCCAATAAACCAAGTAATCTACCGGGAATTCTGCATCGTATATTTGGAACGATTGCTTAAAGCATAAGCATAAAAATAAAGAACTTATATATAGTTGCTTTACCTTGTGCATTTTTTTGTTATGATGTGCGACGCGCGCTCGTAGCTCAGTTGGATAGAGTACAAGTTTCCGAAGCTTGGGGTCGTGGGTTCGATTCCCGCCGGGCGCACCAAATTCTGATCCATAAAAAACTATAAAAATTACCAAGATTCAATCATTTAAAATTCTTTACTTCAGTTTTGAACCAAAATCCTTTCCATAATCTGGCTTGAATAACGAATGCTGAACCATCATCGAAGGGCAATGCTTATTGGTTTGCCTTTCTATCTGTGGTTAAAAAGTAGTCATAGGACTGCATTTTCTTTGTATTTTTATCTTTGTTCTGATTAAAAAATATCACTTTTAGGTTTTTACAGCCTCATCACCCACAAAATGGAAACATCCGTTTTAAGCTTTAAACAGGACAGAAAGGCTGAATAAAAAACCTGTTTAATCAGAAAAAATCTCGTCGCTATACCAGATCAGTTTAGTGAGATATAGAAGCACCTAAATTTAAATAATCTATATGATTTTAAAATATTTTTTCTTTATATGACTGGCATTGAGATGGCATATCAAAAATAAGCATAACTGTCGGATGAATTCGCCATAGCCGGAAGCGATTTTTCAGCCTATAAATGTCGCAGGGTAAATTACTAAAACACCATAAGAGTCAGAACAATGGGTTATATCGTTAAATTAATTCCTGAAGAAGTCTATTTTGTGCCGAATGATCATGAAATTGGCATGACAGAATCGCGTGAAAAAGCAATTGTAGAGGGTCTGTTTTTCGAATATGCCAATGAGAGGTGGTCCCACTTGTTTGAACAACTAAAAGCGTATTTATAAGTGATATTCCGCTCTAGTTAAGCCACCTTGTTTTGTTGGGGTAGCTGATCATAGTAAAACTCATTTGGTGTCATTTTGTCTAG
>NZ_VOXR01000105.1:0-2162 GCF_013420645.1 Acinetobacter sp. C15 | reverse complement strand
TATTTAAGTGATGTGCTGAAAAGGTTACCGACACACAAAGTGACCCAAATTGAAGAATTGCTGCCGCACTGCTGGAAACCTAAATCGAATTAAAAAATAGGTATGGGATTCAGCGGACGCTTACCTTATTAAGAGTACCAAAAGTAAAGCAAAGAGATATTTGGCGAAAAAAATTTAGTGATTACGCTTTGTCTCCCGATTTGGGGCATCTGCTTAGAACATACGTATGCGATTTAGAAGTTAAAGCTAAATCTCTCATACCTATATCAAACTTTGATTTAGATATGCTGCCTCTTTTCCCTTCTTGGGCAAAAATAGACATTCATATTAAAGAAAATGGTTGTTCTAGTATGAATGAATATCTTGAAACAGATTTATTTCATGCAACTGCGGATCATTTAAGGGACATACTAAATAAAGTAATATCACATATAGGGCTTGTTTCAGAAAGAACTGGGGAACCTATAAAAATCTTTCCACTTAGGCTTCGTAGAACTTTGGCCTCAAGGGCTGCAAGAGAGGGCTATGGTTTACTCATAATAGCCAGACTACTCGATCATGCTGACACTCAAAGTGCTCATATCTATACTGAGAATACACCAGAGCATCTGACTAGCCTTGATAAGGCGTTGGCAATGCAATTAGCACCTATAGCACAAGCCTTCGCTGGAACGCTTGTAATCCATGAAAAATATGCTAATCGTGGCAATGAAATATCTAGCAGGATAATGAATAGGGATACTGGTGAAGGTGTAGGAACTTGTGGAACTCATAGTTTTTGCTCAGCGTTGGCTCCTATTGCATGTTATACATGCTATCACTTTCAGCCATGGCTGGATGGCCCACATGAAGCTATTCTTGAAAGTTTAATAACAAAAAGAAAAGAAATACTTGCAAGAACTCAGGATAAAACGATTGCCTCCGTTAATGATAGAACAATATTTGCTGTAAGCCAGGTTGTAGAATTGTGTAATGAAAGGAAATTGGCTTTAAAAAATTGCAACAGTGGGGTGAGTGATGAGTAATATTTTAATATTCATCCCTCAAAACAAAGCAAAATCAAGTAAAAATATGTACGATTTTATTAGGTTTTGTAGGCATGAGCTTACCTTATTCTCACCAAACTTTTCTTGGGAGGATAATCACTGGGCTGATGCATCCATCTTTTTTGGTAATTGGGATGTTTCAACGAATAAAAAAGATTCTCCAAGTGTATTAAAACAGCCGTTGCTAGATTTCGCCAAATCTTATGTTCGTTATACATTTAGTTTTAAAAAGCAACACAAGGCACGATATGAAGGAACTATATTTAAGTGTTTGGATAAAGCCTTAATTGAATCTGGATTGAATTCAGATATATCACTTCTGACGCCTGCGATACTTGATCAGGCTGCTGAATTAGCACGAGAGCGTTATACGCCAAGTAGTTGCTATCATATTGGTAGGAATTTACAGAAGTTAGTAGAGTTTCTTAATGAAAAAAAATTAATTCCAAATCATATTGAATGGACTAATCCCAATCCTAGAGCTGCTGATACTGTGAGGACGGGGTTAAAGGCTGAAAAAATACGACAGAAAAAACTACCGACTGAAGTAGCATTAAATGCTTTAGCCGAAGTGTTTGCCAGTAATCCACATGTACCTAGTGATATATTTACGACATCTACTTGTGCATTGTTATTATGTGTACCTTCGCGTGTAAGTGAAGTGTTATCTTTACACGTAAACTGTGAGGTACATGAAACTAAGCGTGATGGTACAAAAGCCTATGGTATTAGGTTTTTGCCAGGGAAAGGAGCACCTCCTCAAATTAAATGGGTGCCTACACCTATGGTTAGTCTTGCTCAAGAGGCTATCAGGCGGATTCGTTCTATAACAGAAGAAGCTAGGCGAATATCTAAATGGTATGAAGAAAATCCAGATAAATTTTACCGACATATCGAATGCCCTAGTGTTAGTGACGATGAGTACTTAACACTTAAGCAAAGGCTTCAAGCTATAGGGGTCTTTGATAATAAGATTATGAAGATGAAGGGTAAGCATCCGCTGAACGCCATCGCCAAGTTTTAACGGGGTTCAGGTTTCCAGCGGTGAGGTAGTAATTCTTCTATTTGGGGCACTTTATGTGTTGGCAACCTTTTCAGCACATCACTTAAATAGGC
>NZ_VOXR01000104.1:0-2243 GCF_013420645.1 Acinetobacter sp. C15 | reverse complement strand
CAATGTTCTGCAAGAGATCAGGTGATCGAAATCGAATGGCCAGTGGAATCGGCCAAGGAGTTGCTGCTTTTACTTCAGGGCTTGATCAAATGATCCGTATCGATGAAATCTGGCTCTCTACCCAGCCGATGGACATGCGTGCGGGTATGGATACGGCTATGGCGCAGATTATGAAAGCCTTTGGCTCAATCAAACCGCATTGCGCCTACCTGTTCTGTAATAAACGTGGCCATCGTATGAAAGTACTGGTACATGATGGACTGGGCATCTGGCTGTGTGCCAGGCGGCTGGAACAGGGAAAATTCCACTGGGCTAAAGTTCACCAGGGTGAAAACGTAGCTCTCAGTCCAGAACAGTTACAGGCACTCATTCAGGGTTTGCCCTGGCAGCGCATTGGACGACAGCAAGTGGTCACTATGCTCTAAACCAAGCTCGGTTATTCTGCTATTCTCCAAACGTTCTATTTCCTCTGCGTCATGACCTCAGGCATACTGCGGTCATGAAAATGCTGCCCGATTTAAGCCAACTGACCCATGAACAACTGCTGGAATTTACCCAGCAGTTGGCAATGCAGCATCAACAACTCGCAGAAGATAAACAACAATTAGATGCTCAAGTTCAACATCTGGAAGTATCAAATCAACAATTAGATGCCAAAGTTCAACATCTGGAAGTATCAAATCAACAATTAGATGCCAAAGTTCAACATCTTGAAGTCACCAATCAGCAATTAGATTCTAAAGTTCAGCATCTTTCTATTCTCAATCAAAAATACGAGCATGAACTGGCGCTGTTTAAAAAGCATAAATTCGGCAGTAAAAACGAACATCTCACCGCAAAACAAATCCATCTGTGGGACGAAGCGGTCGAAGAAGATATTGCAGCCGTTGATCTAGAATTAGAACGATTAAATGCAGATAAAACCGATGCAGGGACACAGAAAGCCACAGTCAACAAACCTAAACGTCGACTGCTGCCCGATCATCTACACACCATTCGTATTGAGCATGAACCAGCATCAACCCAATGCAGTTGTGGCTGCCAGTTACGTCGTATCGGCGAAGATATCAGTGAAAAACTGCATTTCAGGCCGGCACAGTTCTATAAGGAACAGCATGTCCGTGGCAAATGGGTCTGTGATCAGTGTGACACCCTGACTCAGCAAGCGATGCCCGCCTATGTGATTGATAAAGGCATTGCTTCACCTGAACTGCTCAGCCATGTGCTGGTATCGAAGTATGCCGATCATTTGCCGCTGTACCGTCAGCGCCTGATCTATCAGCGGGCGGGCATTGATCTGTCCAGATCTACTTTATCTGACTGGATAGGTCGCTGCGGTGTAGAACTGGAGCCTCTGGCCAATGCCTTAAAACAGGTGGTGCTGCAACAGCGGGTGATCCATGCCGATGAAACGCCGGTCACCATCATGCGGATGGGTGATGATGAGAAAAAACCGAAGAAAGGTTATGTCTGGGCCTATGCCACTACACAGTACAATCCAGTTCAAGCGGTGATCTATGACTTTCAGGATAGCCGTTCAGGTCAGCATGCAGAAGAGTTCCTGAATGGCTGGCAGGGCCATCTGGTCTGTGATGATTACAGTGGTTATAAAGCACGCTTTAAATCAGGCGATGTCATTGAGGTGGGCTGCATGGCGCATGCACGTCGTAAATTCCATGAGCTACATGTGACTGGGAAAAGTCAGATCGCTGAACAGGCATTACTGATGATTCAGAAACTGTATGCGATAGAAGCAGAACTCAGGAAAAAGACCGATAGTACAGCAGAACACCGCCGCGAATACCGACAACAGCACAGCCAACCGGTGATGCAACAACTGTATGAATGGCTCAACCAACATGATCTGACGGTGCCATCGAGTTCTCCAACCGCCAAGGCCATCAATTACAGTCTGAAGCGTTGGCCAGCCTTAAGCCGCTATCTGGATGATGGCAATCTACCCATTGACAATAACTGGGCAGAGAACTCAATGCGTCCCTGGGCATTGGGCCGTAAGAACTGGTTGTTTGCAGGTTCGCTGCGCAGTGGACAGCGAGCGGCGAATATCATGACTTTAATCCAGTCAGCAAAGCTGAATGGCTTGGATCCGTATGCCTATTTAAGTGATGTGCTGAAAAGGTTACCGACACACAAAGTGACCCAAATTGAAGAATTGCTGCCGCACTGCTGGAAACCTAAATCGAATTAAAAAATAGGTATGGGATTCAGCGGACGCTTACCTT
>NZ_VOXR01000103.1:0-2270 GCF_013420645.1 Acinetobacter sp. C15 | reverse complement strand
AGTACCAGCGTACGGCCCACAGAATGATGTCACGCTGAAAATGCCGGCCTTTGAATGGGTTCATGTGCAGCTCCATCAGCAAAAGGGGATGATAAGTTTATCACCACCGACTATTTGCAACAGTGCCCAAAAAAGTTCGTGGTGGAGAAAAGATAAGCTATGCAAGGCTTTAGGAGACGTGGTTTTTCAGGATGACGAAGAACGATTCGGCGCTAGGTGCAACATAGGTGCATCGCACGAGCGCTAGGAACGGCGAAAAAAGGCGGACGTGGCGAAATCGGTAGACGCAGCAGACTTTAAAATTGGAGTGCCCGCGGGGAAATCCGCGGAGTAGAACCGCTCAAAGTCGGGGAACGCTAACGGGCAATACCCTAAGCCAATCCCGAGCCAAGCCCCTTCGGGGGAAGGTGTAGAGACTGGACGGGCGGCGCCTAAAGCCTTCGGGCAATGGCGAAGGGACAGTCCAGACCACGAACGTCATCAGACGGCGGCGAAAGTCGAGGTGGTACGAAAATCTGCTTCTCTGTGAGAGTACGGGTTCGAGTCCCGTCGTCCGCACCACAAAGCCAAACATCCCTGCGATGATCGACCTCTGGGCGTTTGGTCGTGAGCCCGCCACCCTCGCGCTACGCTTTGCGCAGGCGTCGAAGGCGATCAGGTGCGCCCATCGATTCCGTCGAGCACCATCGCTGCGAGTTCATCGCTGGTGTGTGCACCACTATCGAGAACACGGGTTGTGCATGGAAGCCGTTCCCTTGCGGCCAAGCATCGGGCGACATTCGCTAATCGCCACTCTCGAATCTCCGCATTTCGATTCGGGTCAGGATGCATGGTCTGGTTCGCGATCCGGTGACGCAATAGGTCCTCGTTGAGCGTCAGAAAGATGTGCAGCAGCTGATCGTCGATCCGCCTTACCCCGTCGAGTATCTCAGTCAGATAGTCCGGGTGCACGAGCGTCATTGGGATGATGATGTCCTGCGAGTAATTCCTTCGAATCTCCCTGACCGCCGCGATCGTAAGTCCCCTCCACAAGGGGAGATCCTGATAGTCTCCGCTCGCTGGCATGGGGACCGTTTCTTTCACCACGAACCCGATTTCCTCGGGGTCAAAGATCAGCGATTTGGAACGCCGATCGCGCAGCCGCTTAGCGAGCGTCGTCTTTCCGGCGCCGAAAGGTCCGTTGATCCAGATTATCATTGTCGACGGCCTCTAACCTGAAGGCTCGCAAGAGCGCTCGACGGCCTCGTGCGGAGGCACGATCGGAGTGGTTCCGAAATGCTTCTCAAGATAGGTGACGCCGAACGTCACGATGTCCTGCGCGTCGAACAGGTAGCACTGAGCAAAGCCCACGACACCTTCTCGATGGCGACCGAGCTTCACGTAAGCATTTGCTATAGTTTCAACCGCATCCGGCTTTCCTTCGATAGCAAAGCAATCGAGAATGCCGTTTGAATCGTAATCCGATGCCGTTTTCCAGGCGACTTCACCGTCTCTTCCAAGCATCGGCATCTCATACGTCACCCACCGTTTGTTGGGGATATCGGCAACCGCCTCGGCGTAGTGCAATGCGGTAACGGAGTTTAGCGGCGCACCCAACAGCAGGGCCTTCCCGCCAAGGCGAACGAACCGCTCGACGGGCGATCCTTCCCCCAAGGCGTGACCGAGTTCGTGAGGCTCCGTCAGCGTTTCAGCCAGCGGACCAACCGCGACCATCGATGCATCGGGGTGCGCGCTGCGCCGCGCGCCGGGGGCTTGAACCAGAAATTGATTCAGCAGGCCGAACCCACGGTAAGTCCCGGCTGTTGCGGGATCGAACGGCAGCCAGGTACGGCGGGCTTCGTCATCCAGCCGAGCGCCATTCAGAGTCTCCTCGTAGGGTGATCGGTCCCACGACGCGTATCCCATCACAGTGCCAGTCGGCCCAACCGCGGAGCGTAACGCGGCAACGACCGTCTCCGCTCCTCCTTCGACCGGACCAATCGCTTTAAGTGAGGCATGCACCATCAAGAGGTCACCGGTTTGGACTCCGAGTTTTTGAAGCGCCTCCGTTATTGCCTTCCGCGTATGCATCGCGATATCTCCTCTAAACTGCAAAACACTATACCTATCGAGATATCACTCTACTATACCTATCGAGATATATAGAGGTGGTCCCACTTGTTTGAACAACTAAAAGCGTATTTATAAGTGATATTCCGCTCTAGTTAAGCCACCTTGTTTTGTTGGGGTAGCTGATCATAGTAAAACTCATTTGGTGTCATTTTGTCTAG
>NZ_VOXR01000102.1:0-2304 GCF_013420645.1 Acinetobacter sp. C15 | reverse complement strand
CAACTGTTAATGCTGAAAATAGAGCTTATACTCAACTTATTCGTCCATAATATATAAATTCACAATATTTAAAAGCTGGCTCATTTCAGTAAAAGTCGCAAGATTTTTCATTTTCACAAGGCTTTCCTTTAGAATAGGCGCATCTTATTTCTTAGCTTTGATTTCTCAATGATTCAGTTAGACCAGTTATCTATACGTCGCGGTGGACGTGTTTTATTTCAAAAAGCGTCGATGCAGTTACACCCAGGATGGAAAATTGGCCTAACCGGTGTCAATGGTGCCGGGAAATCGACCCTGTTTTCAGCTTTGCTTGGTGGCATGGAGTCAGACACCGGTTCGTTGACCCGTCCTGCGGTATGGACCGTGGCGCATATGGCGCAGGAAATCAAAGCGCTGAATATGAAAGCCATTGATTTCGTCTTGTCCGGCGATGAAGAATACTGGGATATTCAACAGAAACTGGAGCAGCCAGATCAGCTGGATGATGCAGAACTGGCCCATTTATATGGCCGTTTTGATGAAATTTCAGGTTATTCTGCGCCGGCCAAAGCTTCGCAACTGATGGCCGGTCTGGGCTTTTTTGAACATCAATCCCAACTGGATGTTTCAAGTTTTTCTGGTGGCTGGCGCATGCGCCTGAATCTGGCGCGTACCCTGATGAGCCGTTCCGATTTACTCCTTCTTGATGAACCGACCAACCATTTAGACCTGGATGCCATTCTCTGGCTCGAAGACTGGCTGAAAGCCTATGAAGGTACGCTGGTGCTGATTTCGCATGACCGGGATTTCCTCGATGCGATTACCGATCATATTTTACATATTGAAAATCAGGAACTGATTTTATATACCGGTAACTACTCGACCTTCGAGCGCACCCGCAGTGAACGTCTGGCGCAGCAGCAACAGGCTTATGAAAAGCAGCTGGAAACCCGCGCACATCTGCAAAAATATATTGACCGTTTTAAAGCGAAAGCCACCAAAGCCAAGCAGGCACAGAGCCGGATCAAACAGCTGGAGCGTATGCAGGAACTGTCTGCTGCCCATGTTGATACACCATTTACCTTCAGTTTCCGTGAACCGACCAAAATGAGTTCGCCTTTATTGCAACTGGAACATGCCGATATTGGTTATGGTGACAAGCTGATTGTCACCAATGTCAATTTACAGATCACGCCAAGCAGCCGGATTGGTTTGCTCGGGATGAATGGTGCCGGTAAATCCACCCTGATTAAATCGCTGGTCGGTGATTTAAAATTGCTTCAGGGTCTGCGTAAAGATTCAGAACTGCTCAATATTGGCTACTTTGCCCAACACCAAATGGATGCACTGGATGGCAATGCCAGCCCGATGTTACAGCTGGCCCGTATTGCCGATAAAAAAATCAGTGAAGCCAGCCTGCGTTCTTTCCTGGGCAGTTTTGGTTTTAGCGGCGAACGCATGGATACGCCAAGTGAAAGTTTCTCAGGCGGTGAACGTGCCCGTCTGGCTCTGGCATTGATTGTCTGGCAGCGTCCAAACGTGTTGATTCTGGATGAGCCGACCAACCATTTAGATCTGGATATGCGTCATGCATTGACCATGGCCTTGCAGGATTTTGAAGGTGCTGTGGTGCTGGTATCGCATGAGCGCCAGCTGATTGCCAGTGTCTGTGATGAATTGCTGCTGGTACATAATGGTCAATGCCGTGAATTTGACGGTGATCTGACCGCTTATGCCGACTGGTTACGTCAGGCCCGCATTGAGATGATCAAAAACGGGCAGAAGCCAGCCGAGCCGGTGAAATCTCAGGTCGAAGTCAAAGCAACCATTTCCAGACTGGACAAAGAAGCACAGCGTAAGGAAGCGGCACGCCAGCGGGAACTGAGCCGCCCGATTCGTAAAAATATCGAAAAATGTGAAACACAGATTTCAAAGGTTACGCCGCGACTGGCTGAAATTCAAAGCTTGCTCGGAGATAGTGCTTTATATGATGCCTCACGTAAAAATGATTTGCTCAAACTGATGAATGAGCAAACTGAGCTGAAAGCCAAACTGGAAACAGCCGAAGAACAGATGCTGGAACTAATGATGGAACTGGAAAGTCTGGAGCAGTCCTTCTAACACTATTTCAACACCCCCATTATCTGAGAGATGAGTAACAAGCGTTATTCATCTCTTTTTTTTATTAAAACCACCCATTTTTAATATTTTCCTCCTGCTTTTCATCTCCGTGTAGTTCCTTGCTATTCTTGAGTACTGCATCTCTTCTTCAAAACTTGACACATTTTGTCGTGAATTACGCAAGTGCCATATAAGTTTATTTTT
>NZ_VOXR01000101.1:0-2355 GCF_013420645.1 Acinetobacter sp. C15 | reverse complement strand
AAATTCATGCACGTGTAGCAGTCCTCAACAGATTTACGGAATTAGGTCGACCACTTACCCAAGTTACGCCTTAAATTTGGCTCAATTAGGGGCGCTTTGCATTTCAAATCTTTGTGCAACAAAGCCAAGATGAATTAGAAGTGGGAAACGCTAATAGTAAAGAAATTGAAATTGAAGCTATAGAAAAAAGCATACTACAACAACTCTTTTATTCAGTCGATCAAAAAACATTACCTCGCTCTCGACTAAAGCGCATCGTAACTGTTAAAACTAGAGAGCTAATTGCCAATACACTTTTTATTTTCCTCTGGGCTTTTCTAGCACTATTTGTATTTTTTCCACAAAGTATTTTTTTTGAAAAGCTTAGTATATTGGCTAGTTCAGACCAACTACCTACAACAACTGCTTCATTATTATTCTTATTATTTTGCATAGTTGGATTATTTACTGGAATAAAATATATTGAAAAGCTAAAAGAACTTAAGTTGAAGTTTCAAGATACTGAAATCACATTAAATAATGAAAAATCAGAATCAATACTGAACAAACACCTAGATGAGATTTTATATTTTTTTGAAAGAACAAAATTTGACGTTATCATAATTGAAGATCTAGATCGTTTTGAAAATTCAGAAATTTTTATTCGACTAAGGGAGCTCAATACCCTTATCAACAACTCAAAGCAAGTAAACCGTCCTATAGTATTTTTATACGCTATTAGAGATAACATGTTCAAAGATAAAGATCGATCTAAGTTTTTCGATTTTATCATCCCAATTATTCCTGTCATAAACCCCACAAATGCTTATGATTTGATTCGAAAAAACTATATTAACAAACAAAGTGATAGTCAACTACACGATGAAATAGAAGATGTTTTCCTACATCAGGTCTCACTTTATTTTGATGATATGAGACTGGTAACAAATATTTTTAATGAATTTAAACTCTATGTAAAGAAACTTAACAACCCAAATCTAAATAAAAACAAATTATTAGCTTTAATAATTTATAAAAACTACTACCCTGCCGAATTTGCAAATCTACACTCTAATCAAGGTGAAATATATGAAATTTTTACAATTAAAAAGAAAAAAATTATTTCAAATCAATTAGAAAAAATTAAACATGAAATTGTCGCTTTGGATGAGAAAATTCAAGCATCCCAATTAGAAAAAATTCAAACCATCACTGAATTAAGAAAATTATATATTTATGAAATTCTTAGCAGAATGCCTATTGTCACAAATTTTCATCGTTCTGGCCACAGTATACAGCATAACCAAATTTCTTATTTAATAAAGTTAAAAGCTGACAGCTTGGATCTTGATCACCAAAATCTCACAAATGATGAAAGTTTCGAAGTTATTCAGAATTCCAAAAAACTTGAATGGATTGTTGAAATTCAAAACAATGATCGATATATGCGCTGTGAAATTATAAATATTGAAGATACTAAATTTACTTTCCAAATAATTGAAAATATAGTTAACACTACGCTTTCATATAAAGAAAGAGAAAATAGAATTTAAAATAGTGAAACAACGAATCGTGGAAAATTATTGGAGGAAAAGCAAGGTTTAGTTAATCAAAGAAATTATCTTAAGCAAAATACATTAAAAGAGTTACTCACTATAAACTCAAGTGAAGAATTCTTTGAATCTGATATACATCCACCTCTACTTCAATTTTTAGTTAGAGAAGGTTACATAGACGAGCACTATTCTGACTATATTTCATTCTTTATTGACAGTGTAATAAATATTACTGAAAGAGACTATGCTCAAAGTGTTATAAACCATATAAACTCAGATTTTGATATAACTTTAACTAATGTGGAAAAAGTATTAGAAAAATACTTAACCCCTAGACAATTTTTACATACAAGCATTCTTAATTTTTGTTTAGTCGACTATATACTTGAGAACTATACTAAATTCAAAGATCATTACAACAACTTATTTGAGCTATTATCAAATCAGGATGAACGTTCAATCCAGTTCATTTTCGAATATATAGATAGAGGAGAGAATTTATCCATATTCATTAATAAAATAGTTAAAAGTTGGCATAATATTTTTGAGCATATTCATAGGTCAATGGCAGATGAAGGGTAATCCCCCCTAAAAATAATAGGATCTAAAAGTAGAATTTTCTCTTAAGATACGAGCAGGAGATTCTGCATGAAAACATCTAAATTTACTGACAGCCAGATCATGTCCATTTTAAAACAGGCAGAATCTGGCACACCTGTAGCGACCCTTTGCCGTGAACACGGCATGAGTAATGCTACCTTTTATAAATGGCGTGCCAAATATGGTGGTATGGATACATCATTAATGGCTCGACTGAAAG
>NZ_VOXR01000100.1:0-2393 GCF_013420645.1 Acinetobacter sp. C15 | reverse complement strand
CTAAAATACAAAAGATAATCATTTAAATCTCTAATAAATACCCACCTTGCCACTACTGAATCGACATAGACAAAATGAGAACTTATGCAAATATTTGTCTATATTTTTAGTTATAGTTAATTACTCTTTGATATTGCCGAAGTAAACTGTTTGTCCTTAAAAATCTCTGTATCTTCAGCAAAGTAACAAAATAGCAGTCGAGATAAGAAAATATTAAGGTGATGTAAGTTCTCTTTATTGTTTAAGTCGTCTTCATTGAAATTATCGGCTTTAATTTCGTCAAATAGCTTTGCTAGTTTTTCAGCAGCCTTAACATCCGCAGGGTTTTCACCTTGATATACAGCTTTCTCCATCCCAGCCCATGGTAAGAAGAAATCAAATTTTTTAGCTAAATCACCAAAAGGAACATCCAATGTATCTTGTGTTTTAGTATCTATGGCCAATAGAGTTTTGAAGTCAGTTACGATCAAGAAGCGAATCTTATTGCTTTCAGTTCGCTTTTCATTCTTCATTTGATCAATAAGACCATGCAAATCATGCTGTTTTGTAATTTTGAAGTATATTTGACGTTTCCAAAAAACGGTGTTTTCCTTATCTTCAGCTAAATTGCGCTCACCATTACGAACTCGTCCAATAGATTGGCTACGATGTCCATAAGCTAAAAGCAACTCATAGATAAATTCTTTTCGATGTAGCTCGCCTTTAGAAATTTTATGAATGAGTTGTTTAACATTTTCTTCGATTTGGACAATATTCATTTGTGTAGATGACCGTATTAAAGCTAATAATTAGTTTATAGAAACAATAAGTTATTTAAACCATAGAATTTTAAATATGCGACATATATTGTCGCATATTGCATATATAAGTTTCTGTGTCAAAAAAGAAATTAATCTGTCTGTCCTCGATCAATTTGTAATAGGCCTTTATTTAGCTTTTCACGAGATATCCCATGTGTATAGGCGTTGTACTGCCAAACCACAAACTGTTCCAACAAGGCAACATTCTCTCTCTCTAACCGTTCAACCTCACGAGTCAAACGTTCGATACGCTGCGCTGCAACTGCAAGGGTTGCTGGAATCTTTAGATCTTTGACATCATTTTTCTCTCGCTCTTTAGCTAGTCTGTAGGCTCCAGCCACTCGACTAAACTTGTGCAAGGTTTGCCTAGTAGGCTTGAAACCTATAGCTTTTACACAAGCTGCACAGAGAGCCTCCCAAGTCAAACTACCATCCCATCCATCAAGCAGCTCTATGATTACCTCAATATCCTTGTCAGTTAGATGACGTGATTTTTTTCCCACTGTTAATCCTCTGTTAATAAACGTGCTCTATCAAGAAAAGCTTCATTGTTTTTACGTGCTCGGGCATCTATTGCTCTTTTCACAGGACTGTACTCCTGAAGGTTATGCAGTTTAATCACAGAGCCATTGGGTACGGTTGGGTCTTTTAGGATGCGAAGTAATTCTTCCACTCTTTGTAGTGTCATTTTTGTATGTTCATACCACCTATCTACGCCAGCTATACCTTCAGTAATATTAACGTCCATCTTTTCTATCAAAGCTTTATTGTGTTCATAAATGATCTGAACATTTTCAAGGCGCTTATCCCCTTTGACACAAACCTGCTCAGTGCAATTTAAACAATCAAGAAACTTTTGGCATGGAGACATTGTATAGTCATGAATACAATAGCCAATTTCAGTGATATGGGCAGTAGGTATGGCTAGAATATTGAAAGCTTGACGATCAATAGGAAGCTTTTCAGAAATTTTTTGCCGTAGTTCCTCCAAAGGACTATCCACCATCAGGTCGTTATCCCTACTTCGTATCATGTCAACTATTTCGAATTCTGACATATGATCATAAACACGGTTTTGTTTTACTTCTATTCGACCAGACCATCTAGCAATGTCAATTTGGCTCATACCACCTCTTTGAGCCATTGTATTAAGCAAGTGTCGCAGCGCATGCGACTTTAATTTTACAGGTGTACCATCTGCATTTTTATATCCATGACGCTCAAAGAAACTTCCATTAACAGTTGAGCCATTTTCAGAAATCCGTGAGATTAAAGTATCTCTATTGGCCCTAAATACATTAACCTTAGAAATATTTCGACTACCCGAAGGTGCAAGCTGGCCTTGTTGAAAACAAAATAATGCTTCCGAGAATTTAATGTTTCTACTCTTATCAAAGAGTGGAAAATCTTTGGGCTGCTTTTTAATTATCTCTTTTTGGATAATAGATAAAGTAGCTTCCTTCATCGTAAGCGTCCGCTGAACCCCACTTTTTCTAACTCATTAATACCGCGATAGTGTCCACTTAAATTTAAGTGGACACCTATTTATGGATTTAAAGACAGTTATAGACAGTGCACCAACGCTAAAAAAGC
>NZ_VOXR01000099.1:0-2406 GCF_013420645.1 Acinetobacter sp. C15 | reverse complement strand
GTGATTAAGGCGGTGAGTTACACCGTGACAGCCTATGGAATTGAGGTAATCCCTAAAGCAAATGCTTTAGGTTCTTGATGGTGAAGTAGGAATTAAACATCAAACCCACATTGAGTAGGTTTGAGTAAGTTTTAAATAACGGAAAATGAGACGAAACCCTTAGCCCATAATGCGAATAATCCGGTTGGTACGTTCGTTGATCATCACGTAATCGCCATTAATTTTGTACCACTGCTGATAACGGCCGGTGTTTGGTAAACGGCGCGCTTCGCGGTCACTGACTTTATAACGGGACTGGTCATAGGCACGTGGTAAGGTCTGGCCCACACGCCAGTCACGGCTCGGATTTACGCGCACAACCGGACGTTTATGATCACGGTCCCAACGGCTGTCCTGATGTTTGTAGTGGGTTGCCGCACGACGGTCATGATCACGATGATCAGGCGCAGCCATGGCTGTGGTGGCCATAAACGCACTTAAAGACAGGGCAATGGTGGTTAATACTTTTTTCATGACGCTCACCTTTGAGTCAAACTGTATATCTCTGGAATACCTTCAAATTAACCAGAAAGTTGAGATAAAGGATGAGAGCAATTGAGATGAATTGTGAAAATCATGAAGAAAAAGCGGAGAGCCTGAAAGCCCGCTAGCATCTGCCCTACAGCCAAAATAGCAGTTTGAGGAAGTGCCGATATAAAAAAGCCCAAACTGATGTTTGGGCAACCGAGGAGTGGGACTGAAACGGTTGGAGTGCAGCTTAGAACGACAGGATTTTAAGAATACTGTGGGTATCGGCATTGACCAGAATATAGTCATTATTGACCTTATACCACTGCTGCTTGCGGTCCGGTTTAGGCAGGTTATGTTCTTTATATTCGACTTTGTAGCCATTGCCACGATAATGCTGCGGCATGACATAACCGGTTTGCCATGTATGCTGCTGTAAACGCTGATAGCCCCGTTCTTCACGCTGGCGGCGTTTTTCATAAACCTCTTTCGATTCACGATATTCACGATGTTTTTTGCCCTGACCGTGCTGACGTGACTGTTCATAGCCGCGTCCCGGATTGTCAAATTGAGGTGCAGCCGCAGTGATCCCGCTGGCCAGCAACGCACTGAAAGAGATCGCCATAACTGTCACTATCTTTTTCATGTGAAAAAACCTCGTTTATCGTCTTTTATTTCACTGTGTCTTACTGTACGAAAAAAATGCAGAGAAACTGTGAAGAAAGATCGTTAATTCTTTATCGAAAGCAGAGATATTTTGGATATTATGCTGGAAAAGTAACAGATGATGAAAGACTTATCTGTTGTCACGTGAACTGGTTATACAACATTGGGCGCAAAAAGCCTAGCCCGTATTTCCGGGATTCTGCCCGCAGTCAGTTCCATTGCTGGCTTAAGTCCTGCAGGGAGTCGATGGCATGGGCCAGACATTCGGCCTGTTGGCCATCTTCAAGTACAGCCAATAAGCTGGCGGGCAGTTGTAAGTGTTCAATGGAACGGATAATGTCATTTTTACGTTGCTGGTCGACCATGTGCTACTCCTTCAATTGATTCATTGCGGTTGAGTAGCAGTATAGGTCGGATGTTTTAATTTTAAAAACCGAATAATATTATAAAAATGATTTAAAAATACGATTTACGGTTTGGCAGTGCATAAAATTTAGCAGCGTATAAAAAAGGACCCGCAGGTCCTGGATTCAAGCATGTGTTTAGTAGGCATATTTCAGGTCAGTATAGTCGGTGAGTGACTTCTGGATATGTGCCTGAATAAATTCACGTACATCTTCAGCGCTCATTGGCTGGCCCTGTTTGGTAATCACATGCTCGACCGGGGCTTGGCCATCGACCAGAATCCGGTAGACAAAGTTTTTATAGACGGCATAGTCCTCGGCCTGTTTATAAATACCGGTGACATAGCTGTAGTGATGTTCAAAGTTTAGATCGGTATGCGAAAAGATAAACTGGTCAAACAGTTTCAGGTTTTGCCCGGCCTCGAGTGCCTGCAGCTCATCGAGAATACTGGCTTCAAATTTCATGCCGTATTTTTCAGAAATGGCTTGACCATTAATCAATAAAGACACCATGCCATCTTCATGGGTCGTTACTGTGATATTGCTAAAGTCAGACATGGGTATCTCGGGATAATCAGAAACAGGGCTTTAGTATCGGCAAATTTTGCTGAAATTCAAGCCGACTTAAGCCCAAACCGGTATATTTACGCAAAGTGGAAGCAATTACAGCTTTATGGATGGGCATAAAAAAGGAAGCACAGGGCCATTGCTGTCCCACAATTTTTCACAAGAGGAAGCTCATTTGAGCTTCCTCTTGTTTTATGGGTATTTTATCGGGTGAAAATAAAGCTTTTAAAGTTCTTCTTTCAAACAAATTCACTTGAATTAT
>NZ_VOXR01000098.1:0-2467 GCF_013420645.1 Acinetobacter sp. C15 | reverse complement strand
TTGTTCCATTTTAGAGATTTGTTTAAGATAAGATATAACTCATTGAGATGTGTCATAGTATTCGTCGTTAGAAAACAATTATTGTGACATTATTTCAATGAGTTATCTATTTTTGTCGTGTACAGAGAATTTCAATATATTTACGTTTAATAAAATCAGATTTATTGTCATATTGACTGCTTAAACGGAATACGATGTAGTCTTTTTTTGTTTGTCGAATATATAAAACAGGGCGAGTTTTGCCATCTACTATATCTGTCAAACCAACATAAGCCCAATACAAATCCTGTGCCATTAGTACCCACCATCATCGTTTAAAAATGCTTGAGCAGATTTTGTATTAGATACTTTTACACTTGGGATATTATGGCTAAGAGCTATGAGCTGTGCTGTATTAAAATCATCATCACTTATTTGATTGCTTACAGGGATTCGACCTGTTTTGGCTATTTCAGCCATGACCATACTAAAAACAGATGCAGGGGTTAGCCCAACTTTTTTAATAATGTACTCTGCTGATTCAGAAATAGCCTCATCCACAGAATATTGAACTCTCTTTTTTATTAGCTTAGACATTTAACACCTCTCAATCTTGTTAAGGCCATTTAATGCCATAAAATGGTACAAGGCAAGTGAGTAGTAAGTGGTAAGCATCCGGCTAACACAGCCTTACCAAGCGATCCTATAAGCCTTAATTTAGTTCCCACCTAAAAACAAGTGGGGACTTAATCCATGAACATGGATATATATTCAGCAACACCTCCTGTTGCTAAAAAACGCAGAACATACAGCAAAGAATTCAAACTCAGTATTGTCAATGCCTGTAAAAATCCTAATACCTCGATCGCTTCGGTCGCACTGCAACATAGTATTAATGCCAACCTTGTCAGTCGTTGGATCAGGATCTTCAGCCATCATGATGGTGCCGTGCAGGATCCTACTCATGTGAATCCAGCATTTATTGCTTTGCCTTACACTGCTGCAATCAGCCAACCTATTGATGAGAGGATCACGTTGTGTATCACCGTGCCTCATACGAATAATGATATTCAGCTAAAATGGCAGACATCAGAAATACCTGTCTTGGCAGAATTACTCAAGGCACTTGCAACATGATCCGCATTGATGAAATCTGGTTGTCTACTCAGCCCATGGACATGCGTGCAGGTATGGATACGACCATGGCTCAGGTGGTGAGAGCCTTTGGCTACATCAAACCGCATTGTGCTTACCTGTTCTGTAATAAACGTGGCCATCGCATGAAAGTGTTGGTACATGATGGATTGGGCATCTGGCTGTGTGCCCGGCGGCTGGAACAGGGCAAATTTCACTGGGCTCAAGTTCACCAAGGTGAAACCGTGGCCCTCAGCCCGGAACAGTTACAGGCACTGATCCAAGGTTTGCCCTGGCAGAGAATTGGATTGCAGCAAGTGGTGAATATGCTCTAAACCAAGCTCGACCATTCTGCCATCCTCCAAACGTTCTATTTCATTCTTCTCATGACCTCAGGCATACTGCGGTCATGAATACGCTGCCTGACTTAAGCCAACTGACCCATGAACAACTGCTGGAATTCACCAGACTGAACCGTACCAGGTTTGTCGGAGACTTTTTATTTAAGTTGTCAACGGCATTCTAAAATTGACCCCTTTCACCTTACAAATGGCAAAGTAAAATTGACCCCTTTGATCTCGTATTAAATTTCAACCTGGGGCTGAATCCCAATTCTTTTTTTATCCTTCAAACGATAACTCTCACCCGATATTTGTACCACATGACAGTGATGCAATAACCGATCTAACATCGCAGCGGTCAACGTGACATCATCTGCAAAGGATTTGGACCACTGGCTAAAGGGTAAGTTACTCGTCAATATCGTACTGCCTTTTTCATAACGCTTGGCAATCACGTTAAAGAACAGATTCGCTTCTTCACGTCCAAACGGTAAATAAAGAGATGGATCCGGAAATTTGAACAACTTCTATAAGTGATATTCCGCTCTAGTTAAGCCACCTTGTTTTGTTGGGGTAGCTGATCATAGTAAAACTCATTGGGTGTCATTTTGTCTAGACTCGAATGAGGTCGTTTCAAATTATAAAACTTGAAATATGCACTCAATTGCTTTTTTGCATCTGTGACACTGCTATAAGCTTTGAGATACACCTCTTCATATTTAACGCTCCGCCATAATCGTTCAACCATCACATTATCAATCTATGAGCAGTATACTGCGCAAGTTTACCATCCATACTGATTTGAATGCCATTTGATTTCAATACATCAATAAATGCATCACTCGTGAACTGACTGCCTTTGTCTGTATTAAATATTTCAGGTGATCGGTAATCCTCCCATAAATAACCGAAGTTAAAAGTAGAGGTTAAGCAGCCATTAGAGGTGGCTTTCCTTTGTTAGCTTGATGTGGTCTTTCATGGTTGTAATGCCACAACCAGTTTGTTGCATAATC